>JAKFUP010000121.1 GCA_021732625.1 Hyphomicrobiales bacterium | reverse complement strand
TATCAGTATTCGATGATCATCTGGGCAATCGCATTCGGCTACCTCGTGTTCGGCGATATTCCATCGACCGCGACATTCATCGGCGCGGCGGTCATCATCGCGGCCGGCCTCTATATTTTCCTGCGCGAGCAGGCGCAGTCGCGTGTAGCGCAAGGAAATCCAAGAGCGGGGCGCGATGCGACCATCATCAATCCGCCGCCGGCCTGACCGCCCATGAGCGCGCCGTCATCGCAATTGGACTCTTCCAGCGTCGCGGGATCGACGCTGCGTGGCATCGGCATGATGCTGGCGGCGATTGCGATCTTCGGGTTCGTCAATGCATTCTCCAAGGCGATCCTGGTCAAATACGGTTATTCGCCGACGCAGATCCTGTTCATCCGCGGGTTTGCCGCAATGGCGGTGCTGATCCCGTTTCTGGCGCGCGACAAATGGGCCGCATTGCGCTATCTGCCGCGGCCGCGCTTGCAGGTGCTGCGCGCGCTGCTGTCGGGTGCGGATGCGCTGATGTTCTTCATCGCGATTCGCTACATTCCGCTGGCCGACGCCACGACGTGCTATCTCGCCGCGCCGATTTTTGTCACGGCTCTCTCGGCGATCTTTCTGCGCGAGCGTGTCGGCTGGCGGCGCTGGACCGCGGTCATGATCGGGTTCATCGGCGTGATGATCGCGCTGAAGCCGACCGGAGCATCGTTCTCGTGGCCGGCGCTGATCGCGCTGGCTGGCAGCTTCTTTCAGTCGATCTTCATGCTGATCACCCGCAAGGTGCGCGGCACCGACAGTATCTTTCTGTCGCTGACGCAGGTGATTGCGTCATTCGCGATCGGCGCGACAGGCTCGCTCATCGCGTGGGTGCCGCCGACATGGACCATCGTGCTGCTGCTGCTCGCGAGCGGCGTCGTCAATGTGATGGGCGTACTGTGCCTCAACCGTGCGCTGACGCTGGCGCCGGCCAGCGTGGTCGCGCCGTTTCAGTACACCATCATCATCTGGGCCATTTTGCTGGGTTATCTCGCATTCGATGACGTACCGTCGCTGACGACACTGCTCGGGGCGGCTATCGTGACGGCGGCCGGCATCTACATCTTCTTCCGCGAACGCGCAGTGATGCGCCGCGAGCCGGAGCCCGCTCCACCGCAGTCGGTGTGATTTCTCTCGCGTCGCCCTTCGAGGCGCGGCTGAAGCCGCGAACCTCAAGGTAACAGTTCTTTTCGCTGGCACGGATTGCGCGTCGCGTTGCTCCACGCCTTCAGTGAGGCCCAGACGTGACGATCGAGCTTGAAGCGATCGACAGGCGTCGATGAGCCGAGCGCGAGAAAACGATGCAGCTCGACGCCGGTCCACTGGAAGCCGCACTTCTCAAGGATGCGCCGCGACGCCGGATTGATCACGCGCGCGCCCGAGGCGAGCTGCGTCACGCCGTCGAATTCCTCGAAGGTGTAATCGATCACGGCGCGCGCCGCTTCGGTCGCAAAACCGCGGCCCCAGAAATCCACGCCGAGCCAGTAGCCGATCTCAGGTAGCTCCGCATCAGCCCAATCGACACCGACCATGCCGATCGGCGTGCTCGCATGCTCGATCAGGAACACGGTTTCGCGCTGGTGAAGCTTTTCTTGGCCCGCAATGGTCTTGATGAAACGTGTTGCGTCGGCCGCGGCGTAAGGGTGCGGCAGGCGGCGTGTCATTTCTGCAATGCGGCGGTCGTTGGCGAGGCGCGCAATGGCTTTTACGTCCGCGAGCGTCGGCTTGCGCAACTGCAAGCGAGCGGTCTCGAGGACGAATTGACTTTGTCTTTGCAGCGTCTGGGTCGGGCAATCTTGCAGCATGTCGGGCTCCTGATGAGACATGATTGGGTCCGAAACCCGGCGCTCGCTGCGTCATCATGCCCTTGTGACCGGACGTGATGATCCGAAACGAAACCGGCCTTTCGCCGTCATGCTCCTGTTGTCTTGACGCTGCTCCCCAACAGCGCCGATTAACGGAAAGGCGCGCAACGAAAAGGGGAGGCCGGTTTCCCTGCCTCCCCAAAAGAGCCCTTGTCTGGCTCTGCCGGTTCATCAGGGACCGGCAGACCAGAAATGGTGTCTACCGTTTTATTCAGCAGCTTCCGCCATCACCACCGGTACAACCGAAATGAAGGTGCGGCCGTTGGCTTTGGCGCGGAATTCCACTTTGCCTTCGACAAGCGCGAACAGGGTATGGTCCGTGCCCATGCCGACGTTGTTGCCCGGATGCCAGGTGGTGCCGCGCTGACGCGCAATGATGTTGCCCGGAATCACGTGCTCGCCGCCGAACGCCTTGATGCCAAGGCGCTTGCCAGCCGAGTCGCGTCCGTTGCGCGAAGAACCGCCTGCTTTTTTGTGAGCCATCGCTCGTCTCCGAATTCGTTGTCTGTGTAACGCGATTCCTTGACGGAATCATTAGTTATTCGTGTCGTTCAGAAGTCTTCTGATTCCCATCAGGAGATCGGAAGACGTCTCAATCCTACTTGTCGGCCTTTTTCGCTGCCGGCTTCTTGGCAGCAGCCTTCTTCGCCGGAGCCTTTTCAGACTTTGCCGCAGCCTTGGTTGCTGCCTTGGCTTTCGGAGCCGCTGCCTTCTTGGCGGCAGGCTTCTTGGCCGGCAATTTCTTGGAAGAATTGGCATCGGTCTCGCCGTCGGCATCAACCGGCTTCTCGACCTTGGCCTTCTTCGGGCGCGGGCCAATGCTCGGAGCCTTGCCGTCGGTCAAGATCTCAGTGACGCGGATCAGCGTGATCTCGTCGCGATAACCGCGCTTGCGCTTCGAATTCTTGCGGCGGCGCTTCTTGAACGAAATGACCTTCGGGCCGCGCTTGTGATCCAGCACTTCGGCCGCGACCGACGCACCCTTCACGAACGGCAGGCCGAGCATCGGCGTATCGCCGCCGACCACCATGACGTCGCCAAGCTGCACGATCGTCCCGACATCGCCGGCGATCTTGGTAATCTCGAGCACATCATCCGGGACGACGCGGTATTGCCGGCCGCCGGTTTTGATGACTGCGAACATCGTTTTCATCCTTCGTGTTCGATCCCGTACTCAAGGCACTAAGTCCTTGGTCCGGCTTCTTATTCAGTCGGGTTTAGGATTATCGCGGCGGTGGGCATTCGCCCTTTGAGGCCACGAAAAACAAACGGCGCGAGACGAGCCCGCGCCGGGTTGGCGGGACTTATAGCCGCCAGAAGCCTTGAGTCAAGGAAAACGGCCCGCAAAAGCGGCCATTTGGGAGGGGTTTGGCGTCCGCGCGACGATCAGGCCACGGCTGGCGGCTGTAGCTGCGCACGCAGCCGATCGGCCAAGGCGCGCAGCTTGCTGGCGAGGCTGGTGTTGTAGGTCCGCGCGTCCTCGTCGGTCGCGAGGCTGGCGATCAGCGCGCTCTCGGCGGCGCGTTTTTCAAGTTGGTCGATCTGGAATGCGATGCTGGGCATAAGGTGCTCCCTTGAAGTCGGGCGGGAGCGCAGTCGGTCTCTCTGTCACCGGTAGATGCCGCGTGCCGGGCGGTGATGCACGGACAATAAGCCTTGGGTCTGACGATGTATGTCCACTTGTGAGCACAGGTGGCGATGAAACCTTCGGGTTCCATCGCCGTTGTCGTCCCGGCTTGCGGATATGGCCGCGTAAGGGGCGAACATGGCTGAGGACACTCTGGTTCATGCGGGTATCGGCAAACATGGCGCCTCGCGGCTGCCGTCGGTCGATATCGACAGCTTCAATATCGAATTGAAGGACGAGGACGGATTTCTCGGCGACCGCGCCAGCAAGGGTGCGTTTCAGGCAATCTTCGATGGCTGGCGCAAGATGCTCCCCAAGGAAGACGAAGATCCTTTCGGCGATGTGGCCTCGGAAGACATCGGCAAGGCTGAACTCAGCGCAGTGCTGGTTGGCGACGACGTCGCAGCCGCGGCCGTCGTTCACAGCGCGATCGAGGATTTCGCGCAGGAGCTCGCGTTTGTGATCCGCCGCTTTCTCAAGACCAAGGCATGGGCGAAGACCGAAACCATCGTCGTCGGAGGCGGATTCAGCCATGGCCGTCTCGGAGAACTTGCGATCGCGCGCGCGGAATTTCTGCTCAAGGACGGCGAGGAGAAAGTGCATTTGCTGCCGATCCGCCATCATCCCGATGAGGCCGGGCTGATCGGCTGTCTGCATTTGGCGCCGTCATGGATATTCGAGGGTTACGACTCGATTCTCGCGGTCGATATCGGCGGTACCAACATCCGTTGCGGTCTGGTCGAGACGCGATGGAAAAAAGCCAGGGATCTGTCGAAAGCCAAAGTTATCAATTCGAAGTTGTGGCGGCATGCCGACGACGAGCCGACGCGCGAAGGTGCTGTGAAGAAGCTCGGCAAGATGTTGAAGGATTTTATCTCCGAGGCGGAAGAGCAAGGTCACAAGCTCGCGCCGTTCATCGGCATCTCGTGTCCGGGCGTCATCCTTGAGGATGGATCGATCGAAAAGGGCGCGCAGAATCTTCCGGGTAACTGGGAGAGCAGCCGCTTCAACCTGCCGGCCTCGATCGTCGAAATCATCCCGACCATCCGCGATCACGACACCGCCGTGCTGATGCACAATGACGGCGTGGTGCAGGGGCTCTCGGAGGTGCCGTTCATGCAGGAGGTTAAACGCTGGGGCATCGTCACCATCGGCACGGGTCTTGGCAACGCGCGCTTCACCAACCGGCCGGCGAAAGACAGCGGCAAATAGAAAAGCCTGCTTAGTAGGGGTTTTGGGACACTTTCAGCGCGTCTCAGATTGCTCAATGGCCGGTACCAAGGTACTGTTTCGCATTGATTGATCGATTTTTGCTGCGGGACGTCCGATGCGCGCCTTTGCTTTCATCATTGCTTCGATGTCTCTGCTTTCGATGTCTCTGCTTTCGATGTCTCTGCTGACGTTGTTGTCCGCCCCTGCACTTGCCGCACCCGCGCAGCTTTATGGCAAGTCGGTCGTCATCACCTGGACTGAAGAGCGGCAGCAAAAAATCGTCGGCGAGGAGGCCATGCGCAATGTCGGGCGCAGCGGCGAGTTCAGCGTCTACATCAGCGATCAGGGCCGGACCTTCAGCCGGATGCGTTATTCGTTTGCGACCAACCGTGGCGCGTCGCGGTCCGGCAATCGCGACAAGGTTGGCGGCGAAGGCGGCAGCGGCCGCAATGTCTCCTTCAGTGGCAACACGATGAACATCAGCATGCGGCTGGGAGCCGGCGGCGCGCGCAGTATTGTCGTCAATCTTGCTGGCGACAGTTGCAGCGCGCAGGTGATCGCCGGCAAGGAGCAGGGCGCGCGCCAGATCCGGACGAGGAGCATCGTGACCGGCAATGAGCTGGAGATCGTATCGATCAAGACCGGCGCGGCGAGCTGCCGGATTCAGAGTGGCAATGTGTTCGGCAATTAAGCCTGCCCAACAAACAGGGCGTTCTGTGCGTTGCCTAACGTGGATGTGAGCGGTAAAATAAGACTGATTTCGAACCTGTGTTTTTGAGCCTATTCAAATCTTGGACGAATACGCATCGGGTATTGGCCGCAAGCCCCAAATTGCGGGGCGGGTTCTACGGACGCATTCTATGCGCGCAGTATTTGTGAAGATATTGCAACGGTTTGGTGCTGTTTTGGCGCTGGTCCTGGCGTTTGCTCCGCTATGGGCCGGCAGTGCCTTTGCCGAGAAGCGCGTCGCCCTGGTCATGGGCATTTCCAAATACGAACACGTTCCGCAGCTCGCCAACCCGATGCGCGACGCGGCCGCCATCAGCGACATTTTCAGGAAGGCGGGCTTCGACGTGGTCGAGATGAAGCGCGACCTCAACATTTCGGATATGCGCCGGACCATCCGCGAATTCGCAGCGGCGACCCAGAACGCCGACATGGCGGTGGTCTATTACGCCGGCCACGGCATCGAAGTGAACGGCGTCAACTATCTGATCCCGGCCGATGCGCGGCTGGTGTCCGACTTCGATGTCGAGGACGAAACCGTTTCGCTCGATCGCGTGCTGAAGGCGCTCGATCCGGCGAAGAAGCTCAAGCTCGTGATCCTCGATGCCTGCCGCGAGAATCCGTTCAACAAAACAATGAAGCGCTCGATCGGCACCCGCGCCATTGGCCGCGGTCTCGCCGAGATCGAACCGCAGCAGACCAACACGCTGATCGCATTCGCGGCGAAGGCGGGGGCGCTGGCGTCCGACGGCGACGGCGCCAACAGCCCGTTCGCAGTCGCGCTGACCAAGCATCTCGCATCCCCCGGCCTCGATCTGCGGCTGGCCTTCGGCCGCGTGCGCGACGACGTGCTGAAATCGACCGGCAACCGGCAGGAGCCGTTCGTCTATGGTTCGCTCGGCGGCGACACCGTGGCGCTGGTGCCGCAGGCGGCAGCGCCGCCGCCGGACCCGCAAGCCGAAGCGCGGCGCGACTATGAATTCGCTGCACAGATCGCCACGAAAGAGGCGTGGGCGTCGTTCCTGACGAATTACAAGAGCGGCCTCTATGCGGATCTGGCTCGCGCGCAGCAGAGTA
>JAKFUP010000151.1 GCA_021732625.1 Hyphomicrobiales bacterium | reverse complement strand
GTGATATCGGCCGCGGAAAGGCCCTCGATGCCCAGCAAATGCCGGTGACCGAGGACGAAGGTCGATTTCTGAACGGATGTCATTAAAGCGAAAGCTATAGGAGCATGCGGATGGGGGAGCAAGGCCGTTTTCCCGGCTTCCGCTGCTGTCCCCAGGCTATCGCGGCACAAGGTAAATCCCGGGAATGTCTGTCAATTTGAGGCGCCTCTTTGAGATGATTCTGATCGGAAAGCCGGTTCCCATCCCGGATCAAGTCCGGGACATGCTTTTCCGGATCATCCTCCGACGAGGCCGATCGCAACAGGCATGGTGAGCGCGGCGACGATGGTCTGCAGCGCGATGATCTGGGCGAGGATCGGTGCATCGCCGCCCATCTGCCGCGCCAGCACATAGGCGTTCGATGCAGCGGGCACCGAGGCGCAGCAAGCCACCACGGCAAGATTGATTCCGCTGAGCCCCAGCACCAGTGCGATGCCGATCGCCATCGCCGGCATGACGACAAGTTTCAGCAACAACGTCAGCCACACGATCGGGCGCGGGCGCACCAGACCGCCCAGCTGCAAACCGGCGCCGACGACCAGAAGGCCGATGGCGAGCGATCCCTTGCCGAGTGCATCGGCAGTGTCGTTGATCGGGCGCGGAATTGGAATCTTCAGAACATTGAGCAGGAGACCGATGGCGCAGGCCCAGATGAAGGGATTGCGTGCGATGACGCCGAGAATTTGCAGCCATGACAGCCGCGTCGGCGAAGCATAGTGCGCGAGCACAGCCACGTTGACGATGTTGAGCAGTGGAATCATCGCGATCATCGCGACGCCGGCCAGCGCAAGACCCGGATTGCCGAACAGGCTTTCGGCGACGGCGAGCGCGATGTAGGTCTGCCAGCGCGTCGAGGCTTGGAAGATCGAGCTGAAAGTGGGTCCGCTGATGGCGTTGCGCACGAAGACTGGCCGCAGCAGCAGCAGGAAGATGCACATCAGCACGATCGCAAGGATCAGGGCTGCCGAAACTTCGCCATACGGCACGCTGGCGAGATTGGCGCGGGCGATGGTCGTGGTCAGCAGTGCCGGGAACAGCACGTAATACACAAGCTGCTCCATCCCGGTCCAATGCGCGTCCTCCTTCAGCAGATAGCGCTTCAGCACGTAGCCGAGCACGATCAGCAGGAAGACCGGAATGAGGGCGTTGAAGACGGCGAGCATTTTAGTTGTTCTTTTTAGTTGTTCCTGGTTTTGTTGAGTGTGGTGAGGCGGTCGAGCGCACCCTGCAGGATGAAGATCGCGGCGTGTTCGTCGATCACCTTGGCGCGCTTGGCGCGGCTGACGTCGTTGGCGATCAGTTCACGCTCGACGGCCGCTGTCGAGAGTCGCTCGTCCCACAGGCCGATCGGCAATTCGGTGAGACGCGCGAGGTTACGGGCGAAGGCGCGGGTCGATTGCGCGCGCGGGCCTTCAGAGCCGTCCATGTTGATGGGAAGACCGAGCACGAAGCCGACCACGTTGCGCTCGGTGGCAAGCTTCAGCAAGCGCGCGGCGTCCTGAGTGAATTTGGCGGTTTCGATGGTCTCGACGCCGGTCGCGAGCTTGCGATCCGGATCGGACACCGCGACGCCAATGGTCTTGGTACCGAGATCGAGACCGATCAGTGCGCCGCGCGCGGGCCATTTCACGGCAGCTTCGATCAGGGGTAGGATAGGTGCTGGCATCGGCTTCCGCTTAACATGCGGGCCAATGAGTCCCAACAGCGAAAGTATCGTGAAGAATGGACGCACTCACCTGGTTCGGACTGTTGGCGGTGACGGCGATGCTGGTCTGCTATGCGATGGAAGATCGCAGCCACTGGTTCGTGCTGGCATTCGCGGGCGCATGCGCGCTGGGTTCGGTCTACGGCTTTTTGCAGGGTGCATGGCCCTTTGGCGTCGTCGAGGCAATCTGGTCGCTGGTGGCATTGCGGCGCTGGCATCTCAGCAAGGATGCCAATGCATAGCCGCGCCTGCCGTGCCGTGATATTCAATGGCAGGCTGGCAACGATGCGCGCTGCACCCCAATCAGCATAATCGAGGATTGCGACCATGTGGCCCGACCGCAGATTGCTCGACCTGTTCAAGATCGAAACGCCTATCGTGCAGGCGCCAATGGCGGGCGTGCAGGACGCCGACATCGTGATCGGCGCGTGCGAGGGCGGTGCGCTGGGGTCGCTGCCGTGCGCGATGATCAGCGTGGAGAAGGCGCGCGAGCAGGTGCAGATTATCCGCCAGCGGGTGAGCGCGCCGATCAACCTGAACTTCTTCGTCCACAAGCCGGTGGATCCGAATCCAACGCAGGAGTCGGTCTGGAAGAAGCGGCTCGCGGCTTATTATAGAGAGTACGGCATCGATCCGGCCGCGCCGATTGTGGCCGCCAATCGCGCGCCGTTCGATGGCGCGGCCTGCGAACTGGTGGAGGAATTGAAGCCGGAGGTCGTCAGTTTCCATTTTGGTCTCCCCGACAAGGCCTACATGAAGCGCGTCAAGGCAGCGGGCTGCGTGGTGATTTCGTCGGCGACGATCGTGCGCGAGGCTCAGTGGCTTGAGGACAACGGCGCGGATGCGATCATCGCGCAGGGGTCGGAGGCCGGCGGTCATCGCGGCATGTTCCTGACTGAGAGCGTCGGCTCGCAGATCGGGACGTTCGCACTGGTGCCGCAGGTGGTGGATGCGGTGCGCGTGCCGGTGATTGCGGCTGGCGGGATTGCCGACGGGCGCGGCATCGCGGCGGCGTTGATGCTGGGCGCGGCGGGCGTCCAGATCGGTTCGGCGTATCTGCGTTGTCCGGAGTCAAAGGTGTCTGCGGTCGGGCGTGTTGCGCTCAATGACGCAGCCGATGATTCCACCGTCATCACCAACGTCATGACCGGGCGTCCGGCGCGCGGCATCGTCAACCGGCTGATGCATGAGGTCGGGCCGTTGTCCGGTGACGCACCGACGTTTCCGCACGCTGCCACCGCGCTCGGCCCGCTCAAGGCTGCCGCGGAAAAGGCAGGTAAAGCCGATTTCACCAATCTCTGGTCCGGGCAGGCGCAGCCGATTGGCCGCGAAATGCCGGCCGCCGATCTAACGCGGACGCTGGCTGCCGCCGGGCTGCATCGGATCAAGCAAATGGCGGCGGTTTAGGGCGAATTCCGGTCCCACTTTTCGGGCCGATGCGCTATACGGCGGGCTGAATCGGGAGGGTTATTTGTTTTGCGCGTATTCTTATCGCAAAACCGGTGCCCACTTTTGCGGAATACACTCTAATGTCAGTCGATGCCGCCACCACGCGCCGGATCGCCCATCTCGCCCGGATCGCCGTCAAGGACAGCGAAGTCGCGCATCTGCAGGGCGAGATCAACGCCATGCTGGCGTTCGTCGAGCAGCTCCAGGAAGTGAACGTCGAGGGCGTCGAGCCGATGACGTCGGTGACGCCGATGGCGATGAAGAAACGCGCGGACGTCGTGACCGACGGCGAGATTGCGGATGCGGTGCTGTCGAACGCGCCGGCGACCGAGGATCACTTCTTCCTCGTTCCCAAAGTGGTCGAGTAGCCCCGCCGGAAGGTTCTGTCATGTGCATGCTCTGCGACAGCGAGAAGGCGTATCAGGCCTACATGGATTATCTCGACGCCATGGAGAAGCAGGGCGCGCAGAGCGATCCTGATCGTGCGATGGACGCCGCCCTCGATGCCATGATGGCGAATACAACTGTTGAAGATAATGCGCTATCGACCCACTTTCCTGCTGGCCCCGCGGCCCCGCCAAAGAATCCGTTCTCTTGCGATCCGGTTGATGAATGACTGATCTGACGTCGCTGACACTTGCCGAGGCCCGCGATGGCCTTGCGAAAAAATCCTTCAAGGCGATTGAACTGACCGACGCGCATCTCGCCGCGGTGGAGCAGGCGCGTTCGTTGAATGCGTTCGTGCTGGAAACGCCGGAGCAGGCGCGCGCCATGGCGCAGGGCGCCGACGCAAAAATTGCGACGGGTGAGGGCGGGCCGCTCAATGGCATCCCGCTCGGCATCAAGGACCTGTTCGCCACCAAGGGCGTGCGCACCACCGCGTGTTCGAAGATTCTCGGCAACTTCGTGCCGCCTTACGAGTCGACCGTGACATCGCAGTTGTGGCGCGATGGTGCGGTGATGCTTGGCAAGCTCAACAACGACGAGTTCGCCATGGGCTCGTCGAACGAGACCTCGTGCTTCGGCCCGGTGGTCAATCCGTGGCGGCGCGCCAACTCCGACGCGAAGCTGGTTCCGGGCGGTTCATCCGGTGGATCGGTCGCGGCTGTGTCCGCCGGTTTGTGTCTGGGTGCGACCGCAACCGACACCGGCGGCTCGATCCGCCAGCCTGCGGCTTTCACCGGCATCGTCGGATTGAAGCCGACTTACGGCCGCTGCTCGCGCTGGGGCATCGTCGCGTTCGCGTCATCGCTCGATCAGGCCGGACCGGTGGCGAAGACTGTGCGCGACACCGCAATTCTGATGCGCTCGATGGCGGGGCACGATCCCAAGGATACCACCTCGGTCGATATCGTCGTGCCGGACTACGAGAAGGCGATCGGCAAATCGGTCAAGGGCATGAAGATCGGCATCCCCAAAGAGTATCGCCTCGACGGCATGCCGCCCGAAATCGAGAAGCTGTGGCAGCAGGGCGCGGACTGGCTGAAGGCCGCGGGCGCGGAGCTGGTCGATATCTCGTTGCCGCACACGAAATACGCGCTGCCTGCCTATTACATCGTGGCACCAGCGGAGGCCTCATCGAACCTCGCGCGTTATGACGGCGTGCGCTACGGGCTGCGCGTACCGGGCCGCGCCATCGGCGACATGTACGAAAACACCCGCGCCGAAGGTTTTGGGGCGGAAGTCCGCCGCCGCATCATGATCGGCACCTACGTGCTCTCGGCCGGCTACTACGACGCTTACTATCTGCGGGCGCAGAAGGTCCGCACCCTGATCAAGAAGGATTTCGAGGATTGCTTCGCGCAAGGCGTGCAGGCGATCCTGACGCCGGCGACGCCGTCGGCGGCGTTCGGCATCGGCGAAAAGGGCCAAGCCGATCCGGTCGAGATGTATCTCAACGATATCTTCACGGTGACGGTGAACATGGCGGGGCTGCCCGGCATCGCGGTGCCTGCCGGCAGCGATGCGCAAGGTCTGCCGCTCGGCCTGCAACTGATCGGACGGCCGTTCGAGGAAGAAACGCTGTTCTCGCTCGGTGAGGTGATCGAGCAAGCGGCGGGGCGCTTCACGCCGCCTGTGAAGTGGTGGTAAAGCAACTTTACAGTTGTAGTAATATAAAGTAGGTTTTATCTCTTCATTGGTTGGAGAGAGCCATGGGCAAATACGAGGCCTTGGGAAACTTCCTGAGCAAGCACAAGACCGCCAACGTCCGGATGAGCTTTGCCGAGATCGAGCGTGTCATCGGCGCGAAGCTGCCGTCGTCTCAGCGCTACCCGGCGTGGTGGAGCAACAACCCTTCGAACAATCCCATGACGAAGGTTTGGCTCGATGCAGGTTTCCAGACCGAGCAGGTCGATATCGCTGGACGCAAGCTGGTATTTCGCAAGGTCGCAGTCCCGTTATCAGGCAGCGATGATCAAAGTGATGCGCCGCGCGGAAAGCATCCGCTGTTCGGGTGCATGCGAGGTACAATGACCATTGAAGCCGACACCGATCTTGCAGCACCAGCAGATTCCGAGTGGGCTGCGATCGCGTTTGGTCAACCTCGCGGGCAAGACTAATATGGCCTTGCTGCTGGATACATCTGCTCTGATTTTTCTCGCCGTTGATGAGACGGAAGCGAGCAAAGCGAAAGTTGAAGTCCAGCGAGCCTACGAAGCGAATGAACCAATCTACATTTCTCCGATCTCTGCCTGGGAGATCGGGTTGTTGGTTTCACGCGGGCGGTTAAATCTGACGCTACCGCCTGAAAGATGGTTTGCGCAGCTTGTTCGGCTGTCGCGCCTTCTGCTTGCGGATATGCCGCCCGCGGTCCTGATCGCGTCGAGCTTCCTTCCCGATACGCCGTCGCGCGACCCGGCGGACCGGATCATCGTCGCGACAGCTCGCGAGTATGATTTGACCATCCTTACAAGCGACCGGGCGATGCTTGCCTATTCGGACAAGGGGCACGTTCGCGCATTGGCGTGTTGACGATTGCCCGCGTGATCGCGGGCCGCCGTGCTCCTCAAAATTACGGGCCGGCCGCTTAAGCGTTGGCTAGCTGAGGGGCGCGGGCGCGGCGCGCAATCGTCGAGCAGATCGCGGCTGCGAGCCAGATCCCGGGCGGAATAAGACCGCGGGCCATCGGCACGTAACCTGGCAGCACGACAACCAGCACCCAGATGATGTCGGCCCAGCTGACGACGACGATATTGAGCCAATAGCCGAGGTTATCGTTGCGCCAGTTTCTCGTCACCGCAACCACGATGGCAAACAGCGATATTGTCAGCATGTAGGCGGCCAGCTGGAACAGCCGTCCTTGCGCAATGCCCTGTTCGGTCAATCCAAGAGTATAAATCTGCCATGCCACGTAAACGTGGAAGACACCCCATACCGTGTAGAGAATGGCGCTGAGACGCGCGAAAATGATGTTCATGC
>JAKFUP010000065.1 GCA_021732625.1 Hyphomicrobiales bacterium | reverse complement strand
TCTCGAAGGCTGCAAACGCCACGACGATGGCCGTGTCACGACGCCAAAGGGATTCAAGGAAGCGTTCAAGCAACTCGGCGAAGGCGGCTGGCTCGGGCTGGTCGGTCCGACCGAATACGGCGGGCAGGGCCTGCCGGTCACGCTGGGGCAGAGCGTCAGCGAATTCATGATGGGCGCCAACATGGCGTTCTCGATGTATCCGGGCCTCACACAGGGTGCGATGGCGGCGCTGCTGGTTCATGGCACGCCCGAACAGAAAAAGAAGTTCGTCCCGAAGATGATTGCCGGCGAATGGACCGGCGTGATGAATCTGACCGAGCCGCAATGCGGAACGGATTTGGGCCTGATGCGCACCAAGGCAGTGAAGCAGGCCGACGGCAGCTACAAAATCACCGGCACCAAGATTTTCATTTCAGGCGGCGAGCAGGATCTCACCGAGAATATCGTGCATCTGGTGCTCGCCCGGATCGAAGGCGCACCCGCAGGCATCAAGGGCGTATCGCTGTTCGTGGTGCCGAAGATCAGCATCAATGCCGACGGTTCGCTCGGCGAGAAGAACGGCGTGTCGTGTGGTTCGATCGAGCACAAGATGGGCATTCACGGCAATTCGACCTGCGTCATGAACTTCGATAACGCCACCGGCTGGCTGGTCGGCGAAGAGAACAAGGGCATGAATGCCATGTTCGTCATGATGAACGAGGCGCGCCTCGGCGTCGGCATGCAGGGTCTGGCGCAGTCGGAGGTCGCCTATCAGAACGCGGTCGCCTACGCGAAGGATCGCCTGCAAGGCCGCGCGCTGACGGGTGTAAAAGCGCCGGACAAGCCGGCCGATCCGATCATCGTGCATCCGGACATTCGCCGCGCGCTGCTGTCGATGCGTGCGTTCAACGAGGCGGCGCGCGCGCTCGTGGTCTGGACGTCGCTGAAAAGCGATGTCGCCCATCGCTCTGACAATCCGAAGGATCGCGAGTCAGCCGACGATCACATGGGTCTCTTGACGCCGGTCATCAAAGGCGTGCTCACCGATGTCGGCTTCGCCAACACGGTGGCCGCGCAACAGGTGTTCGGTGGTCACGGTTACATTGCCGAGTGGGGCATGGAGCAGTTCGTGCGCGATGCGCGCATCGCCATGATCTATGAGGGCGCAAACGGCATTCAGGGTCTCGATCTGGTCGGCCGCAAGCTGCCGAAAGACGGCGGTCGCGCGGCGATGGCGTTCTTCGCCGAAGTTTCAGGGTTCGCCAAGGACAATGGCGCTGACGACGCGATGAAGGCGTACATCGCGCCGCTCTCGACGGGGCTCGGCCACCTGCAGCAAGCCACCGGATGGCTGATGCAGAACGCGATGGGCAAACCCGACAATGCCGGCGCTGGTTCGACCGATTATATGCATCTGTTCGGCCTCGTCGTGCTTGGCTACATGTGGGCGAAGATGGCGAAGGTCGCCAACGACAAGATCGCGGCGGGCGATGGCAGTGACTACCTCAAAGCCAAACTCGTCACCGGACGTTTCTTCATGGAACGCATGCTGCCCGAAACCGCGACGCATCTGGCGCGGATTCAGAGCGGTGCAGCGACCGTGATGGAATTGCCCGCGGAAGCGTTTTAACAAAATCGTCATGCCCGGCCATAGCCGTTCGAAGGACGGCGTTCTAAAAAACGCCTATGCCGGGCATCCACGTCTTCATTGAGTTGAGTTCAAGCTAAGGCGTGGATGGCCGGGACAAGCCCGGCCATGACGGGTTAAAAACCCGGTGCCGCGAAACAACAGGAGTTCCCCATGCCCGAAGCCTACATCTACGATCACGTCCGCACCCCGCGCGGCAAAGGCAAGTCCGATGGCTCGCTGCACGAAGTCACCGCACTGGCGCTCGCGGCAGCACCGCTGAAGGCGCTCAAAGCGCGCAACAACATCAAGGAAGACATGGTCGATGACGTGGTGCTCGGCTGCGTCGATCCGGTTGGCGAGGCAGGTAGCGACATCGCGCGCTTTGCGGCACTCGAAGCCGGTTATGGCGAAGCGGTGCCCGGCATCCAGATCAACCGCTTCTGTGCATCGGGTCTCGATGCGGTGAATTTCGCAGCCGCGCAGGTGATGTCGGGCCAGCATGAATTGACCGTCGGCGGTGGTATCGAATCGATGAGCCGCGTCGGCATCGGTGCATCGGGTGGTGCATGGCCGGTCGATCCGTCGATCGCCGTTCCCTCGTACTTCATGCCGCAGGGCGTCTCGGCCGATCTGATCGCCACCAAATACGGCTTCTCGCGCGATGCCTGCGACGCCTACGCGGTGCAGAGCCAGCAGCGCGCGGCGAAGGCGTGGGACGAGGGCCGCTTCAAGGACTCGGTCATCCCCGTGAAGGATATCAACGGCCTGACGATCCTCGCCAAGGACGAGCACATGCGTCCGTCGACCACGATGCAGTCGCTAGCCGCGTTGCAGCCGTCGTTCACGATGATGGGTCAGATGGGTGGCTTTGAAGCCGTCGCGATCCAGTCGCATCCAGAGATCGAAGGCGTGAATTACGTCCATCACGCGGGTAACTCGTCGGGCATCGTCGATGGCGCCGCTGCCGTGCTGATCGGCAACAAGGAAGCCGGGAACAAGATCGACAAGAAGCCGCGCGCGAAAATTCGTGCCTTCGCCAACATCGGCTCCGAGCCTGCGATGATGCTGACCGGCCCGGTCGATGTGACGAAGAAGCTGCTCGAGCGTTCCGGCATGAAGCTGAGCGACATCGATCTGTTCGAACTGAACGAGGCGTTCGCGTCTGTCGTGCTGCGCTACATCCAGGCGTTCAACATCGACAACGACAAGATCAATGTGAACGGCGGTGCGATCGCGCTCGGCCATCCGCTCGGCGCGACCGGCGCGATGATCCTCGGCACGGTGCTCGATGAACTGGAGCGCACCAACAAGAACACCGCGCTTGTCACGCTGTGCATCGGCGGTGGCATGGGTACGGCAACGATCATCGAGCGCGTTTAGTTTTTTTCCCTCCCCACAAGGGGGAGGGGAGATGAAAGCAACAAGCGCCGCGCGGAGCCGCTGCTGGCACAGAGGAGCGAATAATGACTTACAAGAATTTCAAGGTCGAAACCGACGCCGATGGCATTGCGGCCGTCACGTGGGACATTCCCGGCCGTTCGATGAACGTGCTCGACGCTCGCTCTAATGAAGAATTGGCCGCCATCGTCAAGCAGCTGACCGAAGACGCTGCCGTCAAGGGCGTCGTCGTCACGTCGGCCAAAGAAGCATTCTGCGCCGGTGCAGACCTCACCATGCTGGAAGGCATGAACAAGGCTTTCACCGAGATACTCAAGAGCAAAGGCGAAGAAGCGGCCAGCCAGGTTCTGTTCGATCAGTGCCGCAGCTTCTCGCTCGTCTATCGCGCGATTGAAACCGGCGGCAAACCATGGGTTGCGGCGATCAACGGTCTCGCGCTCGGTGGTGGATTTGAGCTGACGCTGGCCTGTCACTATCGCGTGGCGGCCGAAAATCCGAAGACGCAGCTCGGCCTGCCCGAAATCAAGATCGGTCTGTTTCCGGGTGCCGGCGGCACCCAGCGCATTCCGCGCATGATACCGACGCAGGATGCGTTGCAGATGCTGCTCAAGGGCGACAGCGTCAATCTCGTCAAGGCCAAGGCGATGAAGCTGGTGGATGCGGTGGTTCCCGCAGCCGACATGATCAAGACCGCAAAGGACTGGATCAAGGCCGGCGGCAAGGCGATGCAACCGTGGGACGAGAAGGGCTTCAAGCTGCCGGGCGGTCCGGTTTACTCGAAGGCCGGCATGATGGTGTTCCCGCCGGCCAATGCAATCTATCGCCGCGAAACCTTCGACAATTATCCGGCCGCGCGCGCGATCATGAGCTGCGTCTATGAAGGCCTGCAGTTGCCGATGGATGCCGCGCTGCGCGTCGAGTCGCGCTACTTCGCGAAGATTTTACGCAGCAAGGAAGCGGCGGCGATGATCCGCTCGCTGTTCGTGTCGATGCAGGACCTCAACAAGGGTGCGCGCCGTCCGCAAAACGTGCCGCCGACCAAGGTCAAGAAACTCGCTGTCATCGGTGCGGGATTCATGGGCGCGAGCGTCGGCTTCGTTTCGGCGCAAGCGGGAATTGACGTTGTACTGATCGACCGCGATCAGGAGAGCGCCGACAAGGGCAAGGGCCACGCCAGGGCGCAGGTCGATGCTCAGGTTGCAAAAGGCCGCATGAAGCAGGAGGCGGGCGACGCCGTGCTCGCGCGTATCACGCCGACCGCGGACTATAACACGCTGAAGGATTGCGACCTCGTGATCGAGGCTGTGTTCGAGGATCGCAAGGTCAAGGCGGAAACCTATGCCAAGGCCCAGCCGATGTTGAAGGACGGCGCGATTTTCGCCTCCAACACCTCGACGCTGCCGATCAATTCGCTCGCCGAAGAGTGGAAAGACCAGTCGAAGTTCATCGGTATCCATTTCTTCTCGCCGGTCGAGAAGATGATGCTGGTCGAGATCATCGTCGGCAAGAACACCGGCGATGTGGCGCTCGCGACCGCGCTCGATTACGTGCGGCAAATCCGCAAAACGCCGATCGTGGTCAACGACTCACGCGGTTTCTTCGCCAACCGCTGCGTGCTGCGCTTCACCGCCGAAGGTCTCGAAATGCTGCTGGAAGGCGTACCGCCGCCGATGATCGAGAACGTCGCCAAGATGGCGGGCATGCCGGTCGGCCCGCTGTCGTTGTCCGACGAAGTGGCGCTCGATCTGGTGCTCAAGATCATGAAGGCGACGGAGGCCGATCTCGGCGCCAACGCCATCGATCAATCGCAGAAGAAACTGCTGGTCGAGATGGTCGAAAAGCAGGGCCGCTTCGGCCGCAAGAACAGCAAGGGCTTCTATGACTATCCGGAAAAGGGCAAGGGCTCGAAGAAACTCTGGCCCGATCTCGGCGGCTTGCAAACCAGGAAGCTCGATCCGGACACGCTCGATATCGAGGAGATGAAGCAGCGCTTTCTCGTGGTGCAGGCGGTGGAGGCTGCGCGCACGGTGGAGGATCACGTCATCACCGATCCGCGAGAGGCGGACGTCGGTTCGATCCTCGGCTTCGGCTTCGCGCCGTTCACCGGCGGGACGCTGTCCTACATCGACTTCATGGGCACCAAGGCCTTCGTCGATCTCTGCCACAAGCTGCAGGGCAAATACGGCGCACGGTTCCAGCCGCCGAAACTGCTGATCGAAATGGCAGCCAAGGGCGAGACTTTCTATGGCCGCTTCCCGCCGAAGAAGCCTGCATCGGTCGCGGCGGCCTAAGCGGTTGTTGAACTCCCTCCCCCGCGAAGCGTGGGGAGGGTGGCGCGAGTGAGCGAAGCGAATGGAGCGCCGGGTGGGGGTTCACTTTTCGATGCCCCCACCCCGGTCTCCGCTTCGCTCGGCCGACCCTCCCCACGCTTCGCGGGGGAGGGATGAAGGCGCCTTTCCCCCAAAATCTTGACTGGACAAAACCGGTTGTTAAATGCACATGCATTAAAGACTGGTGCGGGTATTTACCCGCAACCGTTGGGTCAGCCGAGACGCCGCCATGAAGAAAAAGCCATCAAGCGAAGCCACCGCCGCCTGGATCAGGCTGATGCGGGTGCAGACGCGGGTGCTCGACGCGGTTGAACAGGACTTGAAGAAGGCCGGTTTCCCGGCGCTCGCCTGGTATGACGCGTTGCTCGAACTGTCGCGCGCGCCGAGCGGCGAGCTGCGTCCGGTCGAACTCGAAAAGCAGATGCTGCTGCCGCAATACTCGACCTCGCGCCTGATCGATCGGCTGGTCGATGAGGGTCTCGCCGCGCGCCGCGAATGCAAGTTCGACAAACGCGGACAGTTCGTCGAGATCACCGAAGCCGGCCGCGAGCTGCAAAAGAAGATGTGGACGTCCTACTCCGCGGCGATCGAGCGCCACGTTGGTACCAAGCTCTCGGACGCAGATGCTGCGAAGCTATGCGGCCTGCTCGACAGGCTCGGCTGCGCTTGCGGTGAGATGCCTGCTCCGCTCGTCAAAGAAACCGTGCCGGCCAGATGAATTCCTCAAACCTTTGGGCGCTCGCGGGCAGACCAGCCCGCCACCCCATGTTCCATGCTCAAACAACAACTGAGATAGCTCGGCACCGGGGTTCGTATGGCGCGTGACCAGATCGATATGACGCCGCTCGCGTCGCGTGACGAACTTGTGGAGTGGTTCGAGGCCGGCTCCAAGCCGCGCGCAGATTTCCGCATCGGCACCGAGCACGAGAAGACTCCGTTTACGCTCGAAGGTCACCGGCCGGTGGCTTACGAGGGCGATCGCGGCATTCGCGCGTTGCTCGACGGCATGAAGCTTCTGCTCGGCTGGGAGCCGATCATGGAGCGCGGCAATATCATCGGGCTCTATGACGTGACCGGCGGCGGCGCCATTTCGCTCGAGCCCGGCGGACAGTTCGAGCTTTCCGGCGCACCGGTCGAGACCGTGCATCAGACCTGTTCGGAGCTGATGGCGCATCTGGCGCAGGTGCGCGAGATCGCAACCCCGCTCGGCATCGGATTTCTTGGGCTCGGCATGACGCCGTCATGGCCGCGCTCCGACATTCCGGTGATGCCGAAGGGCCGCTACAAGATCATGACCAACTA
>JAKFUP010000059.1 GCA_021732625.1 Hyphomicrobiales bacterium | reverse complement strand
TGGTGAACAACGTCGCCTCGCCAAGCGTCTTGCAGCGCCGCGCCGAGAGCTTGCGTTCGCCCGACGGGCCGGCATAGCGCGCCGAGCCGTTGTCGCCGGTGAAGCGTTCGCCGATGAACGGCTGATGCATCATGCCGAATACCGGTACTCCCTTATGCATCAGCGCGATCAGCGTACCCCAGATCGGCAGACCCGAAATGAACGACTTGGTGCCGTCGATCGGATCGAGCACCCAGACGTAATCGGCATCGGCATTCTCGTTGCCGAACTCCTCGCCGACAATGCCGTGTTTCGGAAAGCTCGCCTTGATCATCCGCCGCATCACGGCTTCAGCCGCGCGGTCGGCTTCGGTGACCGGATCGAACTCGCCGTTCGGCTTCTTGTTGTCGATCGAGAGCGAGGTGCGAAAGAAGGGAAGGATGATTTCGCCCGATGCGGAGGCGAGGCGGCTGGTGAAGGCGGTGAAGTCGATCACGGTCAAAGACGTCTCTCCATTCGCGCCGCGATGTCCACCAGCGTGGATCTCAAGTCTGTTTCAACTGTGTTGAATTTGACTCTTTACCTGTTGTTTTGTCCGGGCAGTGATCACGCACTAGGCCGTATAAGAGTCCGCGCGATCCGGCAACGGCGGTGAGCTCTGATCGGCGACCGGCCAGGCCCTTTGAGGCGCCGAACTTCTGCCGAAAGATAAAAACCAGAATTCAGTCTTTCGTAGAATATTCTGACTTCAGGACTTTTGCTGCCGTCAGATATTTTCCTTAAGCCAATGATTTTAATGACGGAAATAGCTTACGCGAAAATGAATGATCGCAAATCAGCTATGCGCTAGCTGCATGTGTAATGCTTTAATAACACTTGCGCTTTGTGCAGTGCGGTTACATATTATTGCGGTGCGGTAACGCCTCGCGTTATCGCTGCCCTCCTTGGGCGTTTCCTCCCTAGACTTGGGCCGCTTGCTCATTGCAAGCGGCCCTTTTTTCTTGGGCATCTCTCTTTAGTATTTTCTCTTTGAGATTTTTCCGAGTGCCGGTCGCGCGGCGGCGGCGGCGTTGCTTTACTCAGCGGCGACCGGAAACGAACCGAGGTTGCCGAGCGGTATCTCCGCGATGGCGTCGGCAACAGCCGAAAAATCAGCGATCACCCGGGTAAAGCGCGGACCGCGTTCGCGCCGACGTTCGTCCATGTAGATCGCGCGATTGAGTTCGATCTGGATGGTATGCAGGCCGCTCGCCGGATTGCCGTAATGCTCGGTGATGAAGCCGCCGGCATAGGGTTTGTTGCGGCCGACCGAATAGCCCAGCTGCTTCAGCGTATCTTCGACGATGTCGGTCAGCAGCGGCGAACAGCTGGTGCCATAGCGGTCGCCAATCACGACGTCCGGGCGCGGCGGCTCATCGCGCGACACGCCAACCGACGGCATCGAGTGGCAATCGACCACGATCGCGGTGCCGAACGCACGATGTGCGCCGTTGATCAGCCGCCGCAGCGCGCGGTGATACGGCTTGTAGAGAATTTCGATCCGTTTCAGCGCATCGTCGACATCGAGCCGCTCGCGATAGATGTCCTGCCCATCGCCGACCACGCGCGGAATCGTGCCGAGGCCGCCCGCGACCCGCATCGAGCGCGTATTGGCGAAACTCGGCAGCCGGCCGGTAAACATCCGCGGATCGAGTTCATATGGCTCGCGATTGACGTCCACATAGGAGCGCGGAAAATTCACCCGCACGGTGCCGAAGCCGCGTGCCGCGAGATTTTCGATCATTTCGTCCATGAACGAATCTTCCGAGCGCCGCAGCGCCGATAGATCGATGCGCGATGAGTTGAGGAATTCCTTGGGGTAGACCGATCCGGAGTGAGGCGAGTTGAATACCACCGGCGCCCGCCATTGAGCGGGTTCGACAATCTCGAATGGTGGTGACAACTCGTCGTTGAATTCCGTCATGATGGCGGTTGGCCTTGCTCAGGTCCGTTTGTCGTCTGGAGCAATGACAGCATATTTTGACCGGAAAGGCGCTGCCAATTGTTCAGCGATATGTGGAATATCTCTTCCATTCCTGGCCGGTTTCTCCCGGATTTCTTGCTGGCAGGCGTTATTGGTTTGCCGTTTTCACCCGAAATTTACCACCCGTCTGGCTTAGTGGGTCTATCGAGTTCAGCTCCGGAAGTGACAACCTGCCGCCATGCATAAAATCCTGCTCGCCGAAGACGATAACGATATGCGCCGCTTTCTGGTCAAGGCACTGGAGAATGCGGGATTTCAGGTCTCGTCCTACGACAACGGTATGTCGGCCTATCAGCGGCTGCGCGAAGAGCCGTTCGAGATGCTGCTGACCGATATCGTGATGCCTGAAATGGACGGGATCGAACTGGCGCGCCGTGCCTCGGAACTCGACCCGGACATCAAGATCATGTTCATCACCGGATTCGCCGCTGTGGCGCTGAATTCCGATTCGGATGCCCCAAAGAACGCCAAGGTGCTGTCCAAGCCGGTGCATCTGCGTGAATTGGTTAACGAAGTGAACAAGATGCTGGCGGCGTAAAGCCGCCGGGATGGCTGATATCCTGCAGCCGTCCTGCCTTGCCTGACTTGCTTGATTGACGGGGGCCAAGCCGATATAGGGACGCATCCCGGCACACTAGTCGTTAAGGGCGCGTAGCTCAGCGGGAGAGCACCTCGTTGACATCGAGGGGGTCACAGGTTCGATCCCTGTCGCGCCCACCATTTCTGCCTTCGGTCTCTCGACTTGCCTTTGACGGATGAACCGAAAATTCTTTCAAGAGTCAGTATAAGTAAAAGCTGCGGATGCGATCTTTCGAGAGCCGCTATGCTTGATAGAGCTATCGTAGGTCACGGGATCGATTCCTGTCCGCCCCAGTAATCAAGATGTCGGTGTTCTCTTCGGCAATTTTTTTGCCGCTACGGGCGGCGGACCCGCTTCTTGACGTTTTTTCAGTTCAGCGATCGAGGCCAGCTCGGCTTGCTTGGACTCTGCTTGGTCTTCTTGGACCAATAGGTATCCCTTTTCCGCCATGCAGCCTTGCTGAACGGAATCTGCCGCTCGTCCTCGATCAGCAGCGGCTGCAATACCTGCAAACCCTCCCTGAGCAAGGGTCACGCCTGAGAGATTTGCGCGACTTCGTTCACCCAAGCACGCGGTCGAATCCAGTTCGTATTGCGTTTTCAGAACGGGATTATCAGCGGCGCGCTGCCCATCTGCTCGTAACCACAGCACTTTGGGTGCCGAGGCACACCCACCCAGCGCGGCGCACAGCGCCACGATTCCCAGAATACGCATTTTACTGATCCCCCAGACCCATTGGCATTCAAGCGCAACCGGAAGTGGAGAGCAAGGGGTTGTTCGCCGTAGGGCGGTTAGGGGTCAGTCGCGTCCGAATTCTTGCGCGTATTCCACCGAACGCCTATCCCGCTTCGCCTTTGATGGCGCGGTCGATGGCATCGATGATGCCCTGCGTCTCGATGAACTTGTTGCGGGCGCGTTCGGCCTTGTCCCGATCGAACGGGGCTGCCAGCACTTTGGAGAACGCATCGCGGTCTTCGATCATCCGCTCACGGGCTTTCTTGAGAGTATCCAGCCGCTCAGACATGTTGCGTCCTTCCAGGGCCGGTGCGTTTTGCACCGGCTCCGCAGGGGTAGCAGCTTTGAACCGTGGGAGCGTTAGCTGTTTTTTGCCCTGGTTTTTTTGGCTTTGGTCTTCTTGGCTTTGGTCTTCTTGGGGGCTGTCTTCTTCGCGGCGGTCTTCTTTTTCTTTGCCTTCGCAAAGTAAGCGCCGACATTCCTGGACGAATGCCCGACAGCTTTCACCGCGGCCGTCAGACGTGCCGGCGTGACCTTGAATTTCTTCGACCAGTATCTGACTTCATAGGGCTGGCTCAGCGCGATCAGCGCCTTGTCGCGCGCCTTGTGCTTCTGCAGCGCGACATAGGCTTCAACCTTCTTCGCCGAGTGGCCGACTTTCTTGACGGCGTATTTGAGTTTGGCCGGCGTGATCTTCAGTTTCTTCGACCAGTAGCTGACCTCGTAAGGCTCGCTCAATGCGATCAGTGCGCGATCGGCGGCACCACGCTTGCTCTTGCTGTCAGCCATTTCCATCTCCGCTTGTGATGATGAACCGGACGCACGCGCAGCCTAGCAGCGTTTTTCAGCAGCGACAGGGGATTTCGGTTTCGAGGCAGCTATCGCCGCGTCTCGCGGCAGCCCGATGCTTTCGCTTCAGCCACCGAGCAGAACCAGCGGTTGCCCTTCTCTGGATTGTCCATTTTGATCTTTGCGTAGAAGCGCCCGCCCGGCCGGTGGAAGATGCAAGCGCCGCCGCGATTGACGTTGGCCTTGATCGCACAATCGGGCGAGGGAGGATTTGAACCGAACGCGGAACGCAACAACAGGACCTTGGTTGCGGGCGTCACTTTGGCCGCGCCGAGCACCATCGCGCTGGCGTTGCGGTTGCGCCAGTCGCGCGGCGATACGAACGCGCCTGCCCAAAGTCCCAGCTTCGCCTCGCGCGCGGCTGCCTCGTCCGCGCCGTAACCCTTCGTTTCACGCGCGGACGCGAGCGCCCAGCCGTTCTGGACCATCCACTTTTCCATGTCCTCGCCACCGGCGGTGCAGCGGCCGACAAGCCGTCCATGCTGGGTCGATCCGATCGGGCGGCAGGTCCAGGGCTTGTCGCCTGCGTAGGCTTTCAGTGCATCCCGCGCGGCGGCGCCGCAGGCCCATTTTTCGCCCTTGGCGTCGAGGCATTGCTGATCGGTCTCAGGCGCATCCAGTGCGCCGAGCCGCACCCGTTGCGCCCCGAATTGGATGGTATCTCCGTCCACGATCTTGGGTGTGCCGGTCACCTCTGCAGCAAGCGCCGTTGCCGGCGGCAAGGCGAGGCAGAGCGTCAGGACAGCCAGGGCAGGAGCAAGAACAATTTGTTTCATTGGCCGCTTCGTTGGTCACTGATAATGCGCAGGTTACCGAAATTGTTTCCGACAACATCTGCGAATTGTGTTGCCAATGGGACCCGGTCCGCGGGTAAAGCGGAGAAATAAGCGCGACGTGATGGCAGCCGGTTCATCGCCATGGGCCGGCGCGGCAGCAATTGGGCGCGTCGCGGCGCCGGACAAAAGGGCCGATGAATAACTAGACCGGCTCCAGGCCGAGCGTCTTGGCGCTTTCCATCCAGATCGGCAGTTCGCGTTGATATAGTGCGTTGGTTTCCTTGATACCGAGCGCCGGCTCAAGCACGAACGTCTTGAGTATCTCCTTCACCTTTGGGTCGCTGTTTGCTGCGACCAAAAGTTGCGCCAGCCGGTCGACGATCGGCTGCGGCGTCGCCTTCGGCACGGACCAGCCTGTGAAACCGCTCACGGTGAAGAACTTCGATGTCGCGCCGAGCTCCGGCAGCGTCTTGATGTCGGGAATTGCATCGACCTTTTTCGAATGCACCGCAAACACAACTCCGTTGTTGCTTTGCAGGGCGGATTGCGCGGCTGTGTAGCTGCCCATCGCGACATCAAGCGTGCCCTCGATGAGTCCCGTCCACATCGGCGCCTCGCCGCGGTAGTGGATCGGCTCGATCTTGAGGTCATATTGTCTGTTGAGTTCGCTGATCGTCATATGCGGCGCGGAGCCCGCGCTGTAGGTGCCGAAGTTCACCTTGCCGCTTTTCCGCGCAAAAGCGATGAAATCATCATAGGTCTTGATGCCGGTTTTGGGATTGGCAACGAGCAACAGACCAGCGCCCGGGATCACACTGACGAGCGTCAGATCCTTGTCCATGTCGTAGCCGGGGTTCTTCATCATCACCCGGTTCATGATGTAGGTCGTCGAGATCGAGCAAAGGATCGTGTGGCCGTCGGGCTCGGAGCGTGCGACGTCCGCGGTGCCGATCGAGCCCGAAGCGCCCGCCTTGTTCTCGTTCACGACATTCTGTCCGACCTGCTTGGCGATGAAGTCGCCATAAGCGCGCGCCAGCAGATCGGTTTGTCCGCCGGCCGGATAGCTGCAAACCATCCGGATCGTCCGCGACGGCCATGTGCCTTGCGCAGCAGCGAGGCGCGACAGGAGCGGTGTCGCGACAGATGCTGCCCCTGCTGCGATCAGGTGACGGCGATTGATGGTTCGGGTCATGGTGTCTCTCCCTGTGTTTTTTCTGTGTTTTTTGGCTTTTGGCAAAGCTAACTGCGATTGCACCGCCTGTCACCGCGACATCCGAACACAGGAGACGTCCGAGCCCTTCACCTCCGAGACGGATCCGCCAGATGTGATGAACAAAGAGGGCCAGATCGCAGGTCAGGCTCGATTTCATGGCTGACCCGGCAAATGGTGACGCATGGAAACGGGAATTTGTGTTGCCAACGGAAGCTTCAATTGAGAACAGTTGGTGTCCCGGATATCCATTGTCCGTGCCCGCCCTCTCCAACACCAGCCGCCTTGACGACGCGAGAAAGACAGACGCATGCGTGATTTTATGGTTCCTTCCCGCTCAGTTGCCGTGGGCGAACGCGGCATGGCCGCGACCTCCCATCCGCAGGCGACACTGGCGGCGCTGGACATTTTGAACGCGGGCGGCAATGCGATGGATGCGGCGATTGCTGCTGTCGCCATTCAAGGCGTGGTCGAGCCGCAGATGACCGGCGTCGGCGGCGATTGCTTCGTGCTGTATTCACCGAAGGCAGG
>JAKFUP010000182.1 GCA_021732625.1 Hyphomicrobiales bacterium | reverse complement strand
TCCATCGCTGCCTCGGCATGCGGCTCGCCGAGCTGCAGCTCAAGATCGTATGGGAAGAAATGCTGAAGCGCTTCGAGAGGATCGAAGTAGTTGGCGAGCCGAAGCGGATCTATTCGAGCTTCATCAAGGGTTACGAAACGCTGCCTGTCCGCATCCCCGGCTGACGGGGGCCGCCATGCCGAAAGACAATCCAAAAGCGCTCGTCGATATGGTGATGGCGAGGCCGGGATTCGCGCGCGAATGCGGCATGCGTGTCGTCTCGGTCGAACCCGGCCGCGTAGCGCTGTCGCTCGTGAAACGTCCAGATCTGCTCCAGTTCGGCGGCCACTTCCACGGCGGTGTGATCGCGGCCCTCGCCGATCAAGCCGCAGGCGCGGCGATCACGACCATGTTGCCTGAAGGCAAGATCGGCGTGACGATCGAATTCAAGATCAACTTTCTCAGCCCGGCGGACGGCGACGAACTCATAGCCCGCGCAGAAGCCATGCAAGTGGGCGGCACGATAGGCGTTGCAAAGATCGAGATGATCTCCCAGAACAACGGCACCGAGCGCGTTTGCGCGTTCGGAACCGCCACCATGCGAGCCGTCGATCTGCCAGCAAAGAAGCCATAAGCCAAGCAATGACCGAACATGCTCACGACGACTACACCGACATCCGCGATGCGGTTACGAAACTCTGTGCGCAGTTTCCTGGCGAGTATTGGCGCAAGCTCGATCGCGAGATGGCTTACCCGACCGACTTCGTCAACGCGCTGACGCAGTCGGGCTATTTGTCGGTTTTGATCCCGGAGGAATACGGCGGCGCGGGGCTGAAGCTTTCGGCAGGTGCTGCGATCCTCGAAGAAGTCCATCGCGCAGGCTGCAACGCCGGCGCTTGCCACGCCCAGATGTACACCATGGGTACGGTGCTGCGTCACGGCAACGACGAACAGAAGAAGCAATGGCTGCCGCGCATCGCCAGCGGCGAAACACGATTGCAAGCGTTCGGCGTCACCGAGCCGACCAGTGGCACCGATACCTCGTCGATCAAGACGTTCGCGCGGCGCGACGGCAACAACGATTACGTCGTGTCGGGTCAGAAGATCTGGACCAGTCGCGCCGAGCATTCGGATCTAATGGTTCTGCTCGCGCGCACGACGCCGAAAGAACAGGCCAAGAAACGCACCGACGGACTGTCGGTGTTCCTTGTCGACATGAAGGAAGCGCGCGGCAAAGGACTTTCGATTCGTCCTATCCGCACCATGATGAACCACTCGACCACCGAAGTGTTCTTCGACGAGCTGCGCGTACCAGCCGAAAACCTGATCGGCGAAGAAGGCAAGGGCTTCCGCTACATTCTCTCGGGCATGAATGCCGAGCGCATCCTGATCGCATCCGAATGCATCGGCGACGCCAAGTGGTTCATCAAGAAGGCATCGGACTACGCGCGCGAACGCTCCGTATTCGGCCGGCCGATCGGCCAGAACCAGGGTATCCAGTTTCCGATCGCCAAGGCCTACGCCGCGATGCGTGCGGCCGAACTGATGGTGCGCGAAGCAACCCGGCTCTATGAGGCCGGCGAAGACTGCGGCGCGGAAGCCAACATGGCGAAGATGCTCGCCGCCGATGCCTCATGGGACGCAGCCAACGCCTGCGTCCAGACTCACGGCGGCTTCGGTTTCGCCGAGGAATACGACGTCGAGCGCAAGTTCCGCGAGACCCGGCTCTATCAGGTGGCGCCGATCTCGACCAACCTGGTGCTGTCGTTCGTCGCCGAGCATGTGCTGGGCATGCCAAGATCGTATTGAAATCACACCGCCGTCATGGCCGGGCTTGTCCCGGCCATCCACGTCTCGTTTCATAAAAGAAAGACGTGGATACCCGGCATAAAGCCGGGCATGACGAAAGAGAAGGTTTGGAGCAATTTCATGCTGCCGCTTGAAGGACTGACCGTCATCGCTGTCGAACAGGCGGTCGCTGCGCCGTTCTGCACCTCGCGCCTCGCCGATGCGGGCGCGACCGTTGTCAAGATCGAGCGGCCGGAAGGCGATTTTGCTCGCGCTTATGACGCCGCCGCGAAGGGCCAGAGCAGTTACTTCGTCTGGCTCAATCGCGGCAAGAAATCCGTCATCGCCGATCTCGCAACGCCGGACGGCCGCGCCAGTCTTGAAGCGCTGATCGCGAGCGCCGACGTGCTGGTGCAGAATCTCAAGCCCGGCTCGATGGACAAGCTCGGCTTCACCCGCGAACGGCTGCGCAAGCAGTATCCGAAGCTGATCTGCTGCACGATCACCGGATACGGCGACACCGGCCCATATGCCGAGCGCAAGGCTTATGACTTGCTGATTCAGGCCGAGAGCGGATTGGCTTCGCTCACCGGCGGCCCCGAAGCGCCAGCGCGCGTCGGCATGTCGGTGGTTGACGTCTCGACCGGAGCGGCCGCGCATGCGGCGATCCTCGAAGCACTGATCGCACGCTCCCGCACCGGACAGGGCGCGGACATTCGCATCTCGATGTTCGACGTGATGGCCGACTGGCTCGCGGTGCCGCTAATGAACGCGGAAAACGGCAATACACCGAAACGCATCGGCCTCTCGCATACTTCGATTGCGCCCTACGGCGTTTTTCTTTCGAAAGACGGCCGCCCGGTGCTGATCTCGATCCAGAACGAACGCGAATGGCGAACGCTTTGTACTGAAGTGATGAAGAAGCCGGACCTGCTGACCGATCCGCGCCTCGCCAACGGCATCGAGCGCGTGCACAACCGCGACGTCACCGACGGCATCGTTTCTGACGTGTTCGGTTCGCTCTCGCGCGACGAACTGGTCAAGCGGCTTGACGACGCCGATATCGCGTTCGCCGAAGTCAATACGATGGACGATCTGGCAAAGCATCCGCATCTGCGCCGCATCGAAGTTCAGACGCCCAATGGCATCGTCTCGTATCCGGCGCCCGGCGCGCAGGTGATGGGCGAGACACGCCGCTATGGCGCAGTGCCTGATCTGGGCGAGCACACCCAACACATTCCCGCGACGGCGCAACAAGGAAAGGTCCCGTCATGACAGCGGCTGCGGCAAAATCAGATACGCTCGATCTCGATCATTTGCGCCAGTGGCTCGGGAAGACCGAGGAAGCCACCGACGTGGTCACGGCGCAACTCGTCAAGGGCTTGCGTGCGACGCTGTTCCTTGATGTCGGTGCGCCGAAAACCGGCGATGCCGCGCCATTCACGACGCACTGGTGTCTGGCGCCGCCGGTCTATCCGGCTTCCCAGCTCAGCAACGACGGCCACCCGACCCGTGGCGGATTTTTGCCGCCAGTGCCGCTGCCGCGACGAATGTGGGCCGGAGGCGAGATCGAGTTCGTCGATAGCTTGCGCGTCGGCGACGACGTCAAGCGCTCATCGAAAATCGCCGACATCAACGTCAAGAGCGGCTCGACCGGCACGTTGTGTTTCGTCTCGGTCAACCACACCATCACCACGCCGCGCGGCGTCGCCATCAAGGAACGCCACGATATCGTCTATCGCGAAGCCACCACCGGCCCACAGACCGCGCCGAAATCGCCGCCACCACCTCCAGCTGCGCAGTATAGCGAAAAGCATATGGCCGACACTGTGCTGCTGTTTCGCTATTCAGCGCTGACCTTCAATGGCCACCGCATCCACTACGACCGCGATTATGTCACCAAGGTCGAGGGTTATCCAGGTCTCGTGTTCCATGGCCCGATGCAGGCAGCGTTTCTCGTCGAGTTCGCGGCGAAGTTGAACGGCGGAAAGGCACCGGCGAAGTTCACCTATCGCGGCGTGCAGCCGCTGTTCGAGGGTTCTGAATTCAGCGTCAACGCCAACAAGACCGCAGCCGGCATGGAACTGTGGACCGCGAACAATCAGGGCACACCGACCATGAAGGGCGTGGCGACGCTGTAGTTTCTTTGTCATTCCGGAAGCCGCAAAGCGGCTGTCCGGAATCCATACACCGCAGCATTCGCGTGACGATGACCATAAATGGCTCTGCGCTTTCAAAAGAGCACAGGGGTTATGGATTCCGGGCTCGCTCGCTGCCGCTCGCGCCCCGGAATGACGGAAGGAAGCGAAACTTCTGCATGTTTAGCTGCGTATCTCTCAAATGCGCGCATTCCTCATCCCTGCCCTGATCCTCTCAACGACATTGCCCGTATCAGCCGCCGATGGCTTCTTCGGCGCGTGGGCGCGCGGCGATGGCGTCGCCCGGGTCAAGGTCGAGACATGCGGCGCGCAGATCTGCATGACCGACACCTACATCCGCCCGGATGTGAAAGACGAGAAGGTCGGCGACAAGATCGTGTTTGACGTCAAGCCAGCTGCCGACGGTACATTGACCGGCAATGGCTACGATCCGCAACGCAAGCTGAATTTCTCCGTCGTCATTACTGTGGCGGGCGACCGGATGACGACGAAGGGCTGTACGCTCGCCGGTATCGTCTGCAAGAGTGAAAGCTGGACGCGCATCCGCTGACGCAACGGAACGATGGAACTATGAATTCGCCTCGCGCAGCTTCGCCTGAATCTTCGCCATGCCACCGATCCAGCGGTCGTAGTCCTCGGTCTTTTTGCGCATGTAACCGAGCACCTGCGGATGCGGCAGGATCACGAATGTTTCCTCAGCGATACCCTTGAGGGCTGCCTCTGCCACGTCCTCCGGACTGAGGTTTCCGTCGCCGGACTGTGGGCCCTTCGGCAATCCACGCAGCATGTTGGTCTCGACACCCTGCGGACACAGGATCGAGACGCGAATATTGTCGGCGCGATGCGAGATCGCAAGATTCTCCGCAAAGCCGACCGCGGCATGTTTGGTCGTCGAATAGGCTGCACTGCCGACCTGCGACAGCAATCCGGCCGCCGAGATCGTGTTGAGGAAATATCCGCCGCCGCGTGTCTTCATCAGCGGGATCAGATGCCGAGCGGCATAGACATGCGCCATCACGTGGATCGCCCAGCTTTTCATCCACGGATCGTCGTTGATGCCACCCGCGTTGACCGAGAGCGGATCGAAGCCGCCGCCGATGCCCGCATTGGAGCAAAACAATCCGATCGCGCCATGGTTCTTCTCGGTCTCCTCGATCAGATGCTTGATGTCGCTTTCGCGGCCGACATCGCATTTGAAGGCGGAGCCGTTGATGGTCTTCGCCACCGTCTGCGCATTGGCTTCATCGAGATCGGCGACGGCGACGTGCTTGGCGCCCTTGCGATGAAACAGTTCGGCGAGCGCGCGGCCAATGCCGTTGGCACCGCCGGTCACGACCACGGTCTGGCCTGCAATGTTCATGAGAGTAACCCGGGCTGTTGAACCGATGCGCCTGTCCGTCCGCGCCGCTTGCGTTTACTGGAAACGCGCTCAGGTCAGCACGAGATCGAGCACCGCGACATAGTGGCAGGCGGCGGCTGAAAGCACAAACCCGTGCCAGATCGCATTCTGGAAGCGCAGCCGCTCCCATGCGTGGAAGATCACGCCGAGTGTATAAAGAATGCCACCGACCGCGAGCCACATCAGCGTATTGGCCGGCAGCGATGAAACCACCGCGTCATAGGCCGCGACACCGCTCCATCCCATCGCCAGATACAGACCGATCGAAAGCCGGTCGAACCGTCCGGGAAAATATAGTTTCAGCACGATGCCGACGATGGCGACGAGCCAGATGCCGCCGAGTAACATTCCGGCGACCATGCGATCGTTGATCTGCATCACGAACGGCGTGTAGGTGCCCGCGATCAGCACGTAGATCGCCGAGTGATCGAAGCGCCGCAGCAACCACTTGCGCCGCGATACCGGCCACATGTTGTAGGCCGCCGACAGCGCCAGCATTGCCAGAAGTCCGGCGGCATAGATGCACACGGCAACCAGGTGCGACGGCGCGGCAAACATGCCGCTCACCACAATCAGGGCAACAGATGCGATTAGACCGAACGACAGGCCGAGAATGTGGACGGCCGCATCGGCGATCAGCTCGGCACGGTCGTAATTCCAGCGAATGGCCCCGGCGATGTCGTCAATGATGTGGGTGGCTGGCGGCTTCAAATGGAACATTGTCACTCAGGCCTTGATTCCAAACTGCGATCGGCGAGCCGCCGGAAAGTGTGTCATTCGACCGGCCGCCTGTCCACGCCACATGCTTTGTATGGCGAATTTGAGAGGCGACCGAACCGCTTCTGATAGCCAATCTTGCACCCCAATCCTTGCCAAATTCGTGCCAATAGCCCTTGAATCGATATGTCCGCCTATCATGTCTCGCAGGTCATGACAGACCTGTGAACCTCCGCCTGTTTGTATGTGCGACCAATTGAGGACGAGCAGTCTGCCGATGGCCTCCTTTACCGACTTTCTTGAAGAGGCACGTCTCTCGGCCTTGGCGCTCGTGGACTATGGAACAGGCCTGTTCAATCCGACGGTGCGGCTCGGCGTCACGGGCCTGTCGCGGGCAGGCAAGACAGTCTTCATCACAGCACTGGTGCATGGCCTGCTCCGCGGCGGCCGCTTTCCGGTATTTGAATCGCTGGCGTCGGGGCGGATTGCCCGCGCGCGGCTGGCGCCGCAGCCGAACGACGCGATTCCGCGGTTCGATTACGAGACGTACCTCAAGACGCTGATCGAGGATCGGCAATGGCCGCAATCGACCTCCAGCATCAGCGAACTGCGGCTCGTCATCGACTACCAGCGCGAGAATGCCGCGACGCGGACTCTGACGCTCGATATCGTCGATTATCCGGGCGAGTGGCTGCTCGATCTGCCGCTGCTCGACAAAACCTACGAGCAATGGTCGGCGGAAAGCCTGATGCTATCGCGGCAGGGGCCGCGTGCAAAACTCG
>JAKFUP010000085.1 GCA_021732625.1 Hyphomicrobiales bacterium | reverse complement strand
AAGCTTCGGTAGCTTTTTGCTACCGAAGCTTGACAGCCCGCGCAGCGACACTTCGAACGGTTTGCGATTGATCCGCACCAGCGTGGCCGCAATTTCATTGGCGGCACGGCCGTCGATATCGCCAATAAAACGGAGGGTGACGTGATAATTTTCGGGATCGATCCAGCGGGCTCCCGGAAGGCCGCCACGCAAACTCGATAGCGACTGACCAATGTCGGATGGAATTTCCAGACCGGTGAACAGACGCGGCATCGCTTTGATCTCCGATGCTAACCCGATGACGAATCACCGATATCTATTTGTATCCCAGCTTTGTGACAGAGCGAAGCACTGGATTTTGCAAACCCACGATCCTCCACTGGCATCCTAGCCCTGCCTATTTCCGTTGCTCACCGCGGCTCGCAAGAAAAGCCTCGACCGTCGGCAACATTCGCTTGACGATCACATCGATTCCATCGGCCGTCGGGTGAAGGCCATCGGGCTGGTTGAGCTTGGCATCGCCAGCAACGCCCTCGAGAAAAAATGGATAAAGCGGCACTTTCCATGTGCTTGCGAGATCCGGATAGATCGCATCGAAGTCTTTTGCATATTCGGGGCCGTAGTTGCGCGGCGCGTACATTCCCGCGAGCAACACCGCGATGTTACGCGCCTTCAGCTTTCGCACGATATCGTCGAGCGATGCGCGCGTGACCTTCGGATCGACGCCGCGCAATGCGTCGTTGGCGCCAAGCTCGACGATCACGGCTTCCGTGCCTTCAGGAATCGACCAATCTAGGCGATCGCGTCCGCCCGAGGTGGTGTCACCGGAAACTCCTGCGTTGACGATCGTGGCATCGATACCGCGATCCTTCAGGGCTTTTTGCAGCCGGACCGGAAACGCCGCAGGCGCAGGCAACCCGTAACCAGCAGTCAGAGAATCCCCCAAAACCGCCATTTTGATGGGAGAAGTCTGCGCCTGCACCGGACCGTGACCGGACATTGTCAGCAACAGCACCACGAGGCAGGCGACAAACAATACCCGAAGCCCCTCGACCAGGCCGTGTTCAATCCCATATGACCTGACCATGGACACCCGCATCGAAACCTCATCGCTCGCCAGCCCCGCGCCGGACGCCGTTACAATCTCTCGTGTCAATCTCTCACTCGGCGAAGGTGCCGCCCGCGTACACATCCTCAAGGATGTCAGCCTGCGGGTCGCTTCCGGCGAAGCGATCGGATTGATCGGACCATCCGGCTCGGGAAAATCAACCCTGCTGATGGTGATGGCGGGGCTGGAACGCCCCGACAGCGGAGAGGTGGTGGTGAATGGTACCTCTTTCAATGCTCTCGACGAAGACGGCTTGGCCCGGTTCCGCGGCCAGCAGGTCGGTATCGTTTTCCAATCCTTTCATCTGATCCCAACGATGACGGCACTGGAGAATGTCGCCGTCCCGCTGGAGCTTGCGGGCCACGGCAATCCGGCAGGCCGCGCGGCTCAGGAGCTGGCAGACGTCGGTCTCGCTGACCGGATGCATCACTATCCGGCTCAACTTTCCGGTGGCGAACAGCAGCGCGTCGCGCTGGCACGTGCGCTGGCGCCCGACCCAGCAATTCTCGTGGCCGATGAGCCGACCGGCAATCTCGATGAGGCCACCGGTAAAAATATCGTCGATCTGTTGTTCAGCCAGCACGCCGAAAGAAAGATGACGCTTGTGCTCGTGACTCACGATGCGAGCCTCGCGCAGCGTTGCGATCGTGTGATCCGTTTGCGCTCGGGCTCCATCGACGGCCCGGTGACCGAGCGTCACTGGATCGAGACGGCTTAGCCAGGATGACACCTGCCATCACAACGGCGCGGCGGAATTCTTTCATACTCGCGCTCCGCTATGCCCTGCGCGAATTGCGTGGCGGCTTGAAGGGCTTTTACGTTTTTGTCGCCTGCATAGCGCTCGGCGTGATGGCAATTGCCGGTGTCGGCTCGGTGGCATCCAGTCTCGGCGACGGCCTTGAGCGTGAGGGCCGCAAATTGCTGGGAGGCGACGCCGCGTTTTCGTTGATCCAGCGCGAAGCGACCGCGCAGGAGCGCGGCTTTCTCGAATCACGAGGCAACGTGTCATCGGCCGCGACGTTGCGCGGGATGGCACGCGCCGGTGCCGATCAGTTTGCATTGGTCGAACTGAAAGCCGTGGACGATCTCTATCCAATGGTCGGCGAACTTGCGCTCGAGCCGAAAATCCTGCGCAACGAATTGTTTGCGGAGAAAGACGGCGCATTCGGCGCCGCCGCCGACCCGGTGCTGCTGACGCGGTTGGGATTGAAAGTCGGTGATCGCGTCCGCGTCGGCAACACGAGCTTTGCCTTGCGTAGCGCCATCGCATCGGAGCCCGACAAACTCGCCGGTGGCATCGGCTTCGGGCCACGTCTGCTGATCAGCGAGGCCGGCTTGCGCGCAACCGGCCTGCTTCAGCCTGGAAGTCTGGTGCGATGGACCTATCGCGTGCGGCTGCCCGACGGGGCCGACAATGAAAAGGCCGCGCAGAAGTTGATCGAGGCAACACGTTCCGCAGTGCCTGAAGCTGGCTGGGAAGTCCGCTCGCGCGCCAATGCATCGCCCCAGCTTGAGCGCAACATCAGCCGCTTTACTGAATTTCTGACACTGGTTGGCCTCGCCGCGCTGCTTGTTGGCGGCGTCGGCGTCGCCAACGCTGTGAAAAGCCATCTTGATCGCCGGCGCGACGTTATTGCGACATTCAAGGCGCTTGGCGCGACCGGACGCGACGTCTTCACAATCTATCTGACACAGGTCGTCCTGTTGGCGACGGTCGGATCGGTTATTGGACTGACCGTCGGCGCAGCTTTGCCTTTCATCATCTCCGCGGCCTTTGGCAAGGTTCTTCCCCTGCCGCTGGAGGCGACGCTCCAGCCCGACGAGCTGGCGCTCTCATTTGTCTATGGCCTGCTGACTGCGCTGGCTTTCGGGCTTTGGCCGCTGGCGCGCGTTCACGACGTGCCGGTTGCCGCGCTTTTCCGCGATACGGTGAGTGGGCATACGCGATGGCCACGGCGGCGCTATCTGCTGCTGATCGCGATCGTCATCGCAGCGCTGGTTTCCGTTGCCGTTGGGCTGGCCTACGACAAGCGCGTAGCGGCGATTTTCATCGCCGCATCCATATTGGTGTTCGTGCTCCTGCGCGGCGTCGCAGCGCTGCTGATGGCAACGGCACGGCGATTGCCGCGTCCGCGCATGACGATGTTGCGGCTGGCGCTTGCCAATATCCACCGGCCCGGCGCGCTGACGCCGTCGGTCGTGATGTCGCTGGGTCTGGGACTGGCGGTTTTGGTGACTATTACGCAGATCGACGGCAACCTCAGACGCCAGTTTATGGCCACGCTGCCGGATCACTCGCCGTCGTTCTTCTTCATGGATATCCCGTCGAACGACGCCGACCGCTTCGGCGCGTTCCTTCAAACGCAAATACCGGAAGCCCATATCGAGCGGGTGCCGATGCTGCGGGGGCGCATCATGGCGGCACGCGGCATCAAGGCAGAAGATATGAAAGCAACACCGGACTCGCAGTGGGTCCTACAAAGCGATCGCGGCCTGACCTACACCAGCGAAGTCCCGCGCGGCTCCAAGGTCGTGGCCGGTCAGTGGTGGGCGCCAGACTACGACGGGCCGCCGCTGGTCTCGCTGGAGAAGCGGGTCGCCGATGGGCTTGGTCTCAAGATCGGTGACCCCATCGTCGTCAACGTGCTGGGTCGCGACATCGCCGCCACGATCGCAAACCTGCGCGTGATCGACTGGCAGAGCCTTGGCATCAATTTCGTGCTGGTGTTCTCGCCAAATGCCTTCCGCGGCGCGCCCCATACGCACCTCGCGACCCTGTCCGAGGACAAGCCCAGCGCGGCTAACGACGCCGCGCTCATCAAATCGGTGGCTGACGCCTTTCCCATGGTCACGTCAGTCAGGGTGCGCGACGCGATCCAGACTGTCGGCGCGGTCGTTAACAATCTCGTGCTGGCCATGCGCGGGGCCACCTCGATCACCCTGATTGCAGCCATTCTGGTTCTGGGCGGGGCGCTGGCAGCTGGACACCGCCATCGGGTCTACGATGCCGTCATCCTGAAGACTCTGGGCGCCACCCGCGGGCGGCTGATGGGGGCTTATGCACTGGAATACATGATGATCGGCATCGCAACGGCGGTATTTGGGGTTGTTGCGGGATCGGTCGCTGCCTGGCTGATCGTCACCCGGCTGATGACGCTGACATTCGTCTGGCAGGCTGGAAGCGCCGCCGCCGTCGTACTGGTCGCCCTTGCGGTCACTGTCGGGCTCGGCCTGATCGGAACGCTGGTGGCTCTTAACCAAAAACCTGCAACGGTTCTGCGCAATTTATAGCAATTGCAGGCGGTTTCACGTCCGGCTAGTGTTCAGCCATCCCGTCGCGCGACATTCAGCCGCGCGGTGAAGCTTGCAGTCAGTGTGTTAGTTTCCCACATATCCAACGGGTTTCGATGCTAACCCGATCCTGCCGGACAACCGGCTCAGATCGCAAGGCATCTGAAGTGGAATTCGCTCCGGCTCTGCTCGCCCTTTAGCAGAGCTCGGACAACAACGGAGTTTCGACAATGTCGGACTTTGATCGCAACTATACCGCTTCGGGTACATCCCCGTTCGGCCGTGCAGCTACCCGCGACGCAGCAGCAGTCGATGCTGGTCTGCGCGCCTACATGCTTAAGATCTACAACTACATGACGATCGGTCTGGCCATCACCGGCCTCGCCGCGCTCGGCGTGTACAAAGCTGCTATCACCGATACCGCTGTCGGTGCCGCCGGCAAGATCGGCAACACCTTCCTCACGTCGTTCGGCGTCGCCTTGTATGTCAGCCCTCTCAAATGGCTGTTCATACTGGCACCGCTGGTCATGGTGTTCGTGATCTCGTTTGGCATCAACCGGCTACGTCCGGCAACTGCGCAGATGCTGTTCTGGGCTTTCTCGGCCCTGATGGGTATTTCGCTGTCGTCGATCTTCCTGGTGTACACACACACCTCGATCGTGCGGGTGTTCTTCATCACCGCGGCGACATTTGGCGCGCTGAGCCTCTACGGCTACACCACGAAGCGTGACATGAGCGGCATGGGATCGTTCCTGATGATGGGCCTGTTTGGCATTATCATCGCGAGCCTCGTGAACCTGTTCCTCGCCTCTTCGATGCTGCAGTTCATCGTATCGGTCGTCGGCGTGCTGGTGTTCGCGGGCCTCACTGCCTGGGATACGCAGCGCTTGAAGAACGAATACATCTACGGCTACGGCGACCAGGGTGGTGACATGGCGGAACGTGCAGCCATCAGCGGCGCGCTCTCGCTGTACCTGAACTTCATCAACCTGTTCACGCTGCTGCTTCAGCTGCTCGGACAGCGCGAGTAAATTGCGCCCTTACTCAAGGGATAAACGAAACCCCGGCCTTTCGGCCGGGGTTTTTGTTTGCTTGATTTTTGTTTGCCGGATTTTTGTTTGCAACGGCTGCGCGTGACGAGGCATGATCCCGGCACCCCCCTCCTGATCCCTAGCGACATGTCAAATTTCGATATCCGTCCCGCGACCGAAAGCGATCTCCCTGCCGTCACCGCCATCTACGACCATGCCGTGCGCACGGGTACGGCGACGTTCGAAATCGACCCGCCTGATATCGCTGAAATGACGCAACGTTTCCAGAGACTCTATGAAGACCGGTTTCCTTACCTCGTTGCTGCCCGTGATCGCACCGTGCTCGGCTACGCCTACGCCGGCCCCTATCGGCCACGGCCGGCCTATCGTTTCACTGTTGAAAACTCGGTGTATTTCGCACCGGATGCCCAGCGTCAGGGCGCAGGCATCGTGCTGCTCAATGAACTGATCGCCCAGTGCACGCAACGCGGCTTTCGCCAGATGATCGCTGTGATCGGGGATTCCGCCAACGCTGGCTCAATCGCGGTTCACAAGCGCGCAGGCTTTGAACTCATCGGCGTTCAACGCGATGTCGGATTCAAGTTCGGCCGTTGGCTCGACACCGTGATGATGCAGCGTGCGCTCGGCAACGGCGGCGCAATGGCGCCAATCGAATAAGGCTGAGGTCGTGCTAGACGACAGCGAGCTTTCGGTCGATCGCCAGTAACACGCGATCGAGATCGTTGCCTCGCCGCAGGATCAAACCACCGGCGGCAATCACGCTGTAGGCACCCTGGCGGCGCGCAAGGCTCGGATCTTTTTCAATGCGATAAATTGGCACTTCGGACGCCCGACGGAAGACCGAGAACACCGCGCGGTCTTTCAGGAAGTCGATGGCGTAGTCGCGCCACTCGCCGTCGGCGACCATGCGTCCGTACAAATTCAGGATGCGGTTGAGTTCGAGCCGATTGAAGGTGACACGCTGGGGTACCGGGGCGGCTGCACGCTCCGCCCCTCGGCTTTCCCCGGGATCCCCCTCCCCCGATATCGAACTCATTGGCGCCTCCCTGTCACTGACTTGGCATGATCGGACGGTCTTGGCTTTCCTGCAAGTCTCCGAATCAGCCAACCCTTTCGAAGCGCTTCGAAAAAATCATAATAAGGCCAGAATTCAGCCCATCGACCGCCGCGCTTGATTGAGAACTTGAATTACTGCGACGGCCCGGTTCTTTCATCACCGGATTCCTCAGCCCCCAGCCCCCCGGGGGTGTCAGGGCCGGGCCTCGTCGCAGTGACCCACAAAAATGGCTCTCAAGACCGGCACGAACCGGTCTTTTTCCTTCCGGCCATCGTTAGTCAGCGCGAAGACAGCAAGTAAGCCCAAAGAGGCTTCAGCTCTTTATCAACCGGAAACGAAAAGGCCCCAGCGTCTTCGCCAGGGCCTCGCTGAAAGGAATGCGTTCTGTCTTAT
>JAKFUP010000037.1 GCA_021732625.1 Hyphomicrobiales bacterium | reverse complement strand
GGGTGGAGGTGATTGCTTCGTCGCTTTCGCTCCTCGCAATGACGATGCCGTTAATCGTGGTTTACGCCACCGTCAGCTTGTTCTTGGACACGTAGTCCGAGCCGTCGTCATCCTTCCAGGAAAACGTGAACTCACCGCTCTCCGCAGCCTTGTAGAAAAACGACTGATAGGGATTGGCCGAGATCGCCGGATTCCAGTCGGCTTCGAACACGGTCTTGCCGTTGAACTGCGCCGTGAACTTGTTGATGATCTTGCGCGGTATGATCTTGCCAGCCGAATCCTTGCGCTGGCCGGATTCCATCTCGTGAGAAATCAGCGTCTTGATCTCGATCATCTCGCCGGGTTTCGCTTGAGCCGGAACGCGAACGCGGGGTGTCGGTTGAGTGGCCATGAGACTGTTCCTCGCCTGAATTCTTGTTGTTGAACGCCGCCCTATCTCAATTGCGCTGCCTTAGCCGCCGCAACCGCCGATAGTCACCTTCACGTTTGCTTTTGCCATGTGGAGATTGCCGTTCGACATCTCGGCGACGCACACAATGTTCTGAGTCTGCGCAAGACGCATGCGCGTCGAGGCGGAAGCCTTGCCGCACGCCGGCGTGAATCGATAGGTGACGATGCCGGGCAGCGGATTGCCGTCGGCAAACACGTGAACCGCCTTGACGTAATCGGTGTCCGTCATCGGGCTTTCGACCTCGATGTTGACCGGCACGACGAGGCCGTTCTCCGCGATCTCCGGAACGTCGAGCTTGATCTTGCCCGCGTCCATTTTCTTGTCGCCGTAGAGCTTCTTGATCTCGGCAGCCACCGCCGGTTCGTCTGCGATCGACATGCGAGGTGCGAGCAGTGCGGCCAGCCCCGCTGCTGCCGCAAGGCCCAATGTTTCGCGGCGGCTTGTTGTGAAATTCATCGTTGCCTCTCCCCTGGGAGTTTTTTGACCTCCCTTGACGATCATATCGCTTGACGATTGCAGTATCGATCTACCATGATCTGGTCACATCATTATATTGTTTTTTCTGAATGTAAAGTTTTTGACCAATCACGAAAGACCGAAAAGACCGCACAAGACGGTTTGACGGATGGGAGGATGAGACGTGAAACATGCCGCAGCCGGTTCGGCGCTAGCCGCGATTCTGCTTTTCTTTTCGGGTCTTGCTGCAGTTGCACAAGACGCCAGCGAAAAGGAGATCGAGCGCTATCGGGCGATGATCTCCGATCCGCTCTCAAACCCCGGATATCTTGCCGTCGATCGCGGCGAAGTGCTGTGGGCGGAAAAGCGCGGCACCAAGAATGTCTCGCTTGAGACATGCGACCTTGGCCTTGGCGCCGGGAAGGTCGAAGGCGCGTTTGCGCAGATGCCGCGATTCTTCGCCGACGGCGGCAAGGTCATGGACCTCGAGCAACGATTGCTCTGGTGCATGCAGAACATTCAAGGCCTCGACACCAAGGATGTGGTCACGCGCCGCTTCTCCGGGCCGGGCCGCGCGTCCGATTTGGAAGATCTCGTCGCGTTTATTGCGAACAAATCGAACGGCATGAAGATCGCCGTACAACTCAAGCATCCCAAAGAGCAGGAGATGGCTGCCGTTGGCGAAGAGCTGTTCTATCGGCGCGGTGGCGTGATGGATTTCTCCTGCGCCACATGTCACGCGGACGAAGGCAAGCGCATCAGGCTTCAGGGTCTTCCGAATCTGTCGAAGCCCGGCAAGCAGCCGCAGGACACCATGGCATCATGGCCAACCTATCGCGTGTCGCAAGGCGCGCTGCGCACCATGCAGCATCGCCTGTGGGACTGTTATCGGCAGCAGCGCTGGCCTGTTCCGGAATACGCCTCCGACAGCGTCACGGCGCTCACGGTTTTTCTCAACAAACAGGCGATGGGCGGCGAGATCAACGTCCCGTCGATCAAACGCTGAGGGAGCGCATCATGACAAACGTATCGAAACTCGCAGCGCTTCAGATCCTGATTGGCGTTGTTACCTTCTCGGCGAATGCCTCGGCGCAAACCGCGGCGAAAGCCCCCGACCCTGCAACGGTCGATGCTTACCTGAAGTCGACCTTCGGCAAGGCGCCGCCGGAGTGGCAGGCGCGCATCGAGCCTGATGAAACGCTGAAGGTCTGCAACGCGCATCGCAATGAGGTCCCGTCCGCGGAAGCCGACAAGATCATCAAGCGCGAACTCGCGAAGGTGGCTTATCCGGCGGACGGCAAGCTGCTCGGCAACTGGAAAGAAGGCCAGAAGGTCGCCAACAATGGCCGCGGCGGGCAGTTCTCCGATCCCGAAGGCACCGTTGCCGGCGGTAACTGCTATGCCTGCCATCAACTCGAACTGGCCGAAGTCAGTTTCGGCACCCTGGGACCGAGCCTGACCAAGTATGGCAAGGACCGGAAGTTCGATCCGGATGAAGCCAAAAACGCCTACACCAAAATCTACAACTCGCAGGCCGTCGTGCCCTGCTCCAACATGCCGCGCTTCGGCGCCAACAAGGTTCTGACCGAACAGCAGATCAAGGATCTCGTCGCATTGCTGTTCGATCCGGAATCGCCGGTCAACAAATAAGCTGCACGGCTGAATCTCGAACGTCATACAGGAGCGCGCGATGGCATCTAAAGCATCGCTTGCACTAGCGGTTATGTTCGCGCTGGTGTCAGCCAGCGTGTCGGCGCAGGACGCGACCGTCACCTACAAGTCGATGAGTCCTGAACTCGCGCTCGATCTTGCGCGAGCGACGCTTGCCGATTGTCAGAAACGCGGCTTTCAGGTTGCGGTCGCTGTCGCCGATCGTTTCGGAACGCCGCAAGTGATGTTGCGAGACCGGTTCGCCGGCCCGCACACGCCACCAACGGCGTCAGGCAAGGCGTGGACCGCTGCAACCTTCCGGACCAGCACCACTGAACTCAACGCCATCAGCCAGCCCGGCATGATGCAGGCTGGTCTGCGGAATCTGCCGAACGTCGTCATCATCGGCGGAGGCATCGTCGTCGAGGCGAGCGGTTCGTTGATCGGGGCCGTTGGCGTCTCCGGCGCACCCGGCGGAGACGCCGATGAAGCGTGCGCCAAGGCCGGCGTCACCGCCATCAAGGACAAACTGGATTTTTAGAACTGGGTGTTGGCGATACGATCGGCATTTAACCCTGCGATTTGAAAATCACAGGAATCCTGAGATAACGCACGCCATTGTTCTCCCCTGCCGGAAAAGCGCCGGCGCGAATGTTGACCTGGATCGATGGTAGCAAGAGTGTCGGCGCAGCAAGCGTCGCATCGCGCGCCTGTCTCGTCGCAACAAACTCGTCTTCTGTGTGTCCGGCGCCGACATGCACGTTGTTTTGGCGTTGTTCCTCGACTGTTGTCTCCCATGCATAGTGATCGCGCGCCGGCGCCTTGTAATCATGGCACATGAAAAGCCGCGTCGCAGACGGCAGCGCCAGTATTTTCATGATCGAGCGATGAAGCTGGCGGGCATCGCCGCCCGGAAAGTCGGCCCGGGCCGTGCCGTAGTCCGGCATGAACATGGTATCGCCGACAAACACCGCATCGCCAATCTTGTAACAGACATCGGCGGGAGTATGACCGGGAGTATAGATCACCTCGACATTCAGGTTGCCGATCGAAAAAATTTCGCCGTCGCAAAACAGGTGGTCGAAATCGCTGCCATCGGTCTTCAGGTCGTCGATGTTAAACAAAGGACGAAAAATGCGTTGCACGTCCTTGATATGCTCGCCGATGCCGACCTTTGCGCCGGTCTTCGCCTTGATGAACGGCGCGCCGGACAGATGGTCGGCGTGTGCATGGGTCTCCAGCACCCAACCGATCGTCAGACCAAGCACATTGGCTTCACGCAGGATTTCGCTCACCGAACGCACGTCGACTTCGCCAGACTTGTGGTCGTAGTCGAGCACCGGATCGATCACCGCAGCGTTCCGGGTCGCCAGGTCAGCAACCAGATAGCTGACAGTGTTGGTGGGCTCGTCAAAAAAAGCCCTGATCATTGGCTTTTCCTTCATGCGTTTCTCTCCGTGACAGATATCGCTGCTTGACTTGTATATTAGATATACCTAAATTAGCAATATCTAATATATAAGGACAGCACATGGCGCGTGCAGCTCTCAAGATCAGCGATCTCGAAGACAAGGCGGCGGAAGTGGCTGGCCTGTTGCGCGCGCTCGCCAACGAGCGACGGCTGATGATCCTGTGCCGATTGGTAGAGCTCGGCGAAGCCAGGGTATCTTCACTGGCGGAATTGGCAGGTCTCTCGCAATCGGCGCTGTCCCAGCATCTTTCGAAGATGCGCGACGAAGGCATCGTGGCGTATCGCCGCGACGGGCAATCTCTTTGGTACCGGATTGCGGACCCCCGGATCGAGAGCCTGTTCGCAACCATGCACGACCTGTTCTGCGGTGAACCAAAACGCCGCGTGCGGCGGAGCTAACTTAAAATTCAGAGGAGCCGAACCATGACGTTACCTGCCATTACACCCGATCGCGCGAAACAACTGCTCGCCGATGGCGCTATACTCGTCGATATCCGCGAAACAGATGAGCGGGCCCGCGCGCAGATCGGCGGATCGCATCATCGTCCGCTGTCAAAACTGGACCAGACAGGCCTCCCGCTCGCAGGCGCCGGACCGGTCATTTTTCATTGCAAGTCGGGCGGACGCACAGCCGCCAACGCGGCGCGGCTTCGTGCGTGCGCGGGATCGTCGCGAGAGGCCTTTGTGCTTGAGGGCGGACTCGAAGGTTGGGGCAAGGCGGGCCTTCCTGTCATCGTGGATCGAGGTCAGCCGATCGAGTTGCAGCGACAGGTCCAGATCGTGGCCGGCAGCCTCGGTCTGGCCGGCACTGTGCTCGGAGCACTGGTGTCGCCGATGTTCTACATCATTCCAGCTTTCATCGGTGGCGGGCTGTTGTTTGCGGGGATCACCGGCTTCTGTGGCATGGCGCAGGTGCTGATGCGCGCGCCTTGGAATCGCGCGCTTCACTCGCCCCCGGCGTAATCCGCGTCTCGCGCAAGGAGAGATCGCCCGTGATGACACTGTCACAAGACGTGCTCGGCGTCGTGTCCGGATCGCTCGTGGGATTCTCGCTCGGGCTCCTGGGCGGCGGCGGCTCGATCCTGGCGATGCCGCTCATGGTGTATCTGGTCGGCGTGGAAAACCCGCATGTGGCTTTGGGAACCAGCGCGGTCGCAGTCGCGGCAAGCGCTGCTGCCAATCTTGCTCAGCATGCCCGTCAGGGCACGGTGAAATGGCGGTGCGTTACCGTGTTCGCAATCGCTGGTGTTGCCGGTGCGTTCGGCGGATCGAGCCTTGGCAAGATGGTCGATGGCCAGAAATTGATTCTGCTGTTCGCGCTTCTGATGATGGCCGTCGGCGCGCTGATGCTTCGCAAACGGTCGAATGCCGGCGATCCCGCTGTGGCGCTGAATCGTGGCAATGTGCTTTCGCTCATTGCACTGGGCTTCGGATCGGGCGCACTTTCTGGCTTTTTTGGCATTGGAGGGGGTTTCCTCATCGTGCCCGGTCTGATGCTTGCGACCGGCATGCCGATCCTGAATGCGACTGCATCGTCGCTCGTTGCGGTCACCGCATTTGGGCTGACGACAGCAGCCAATTATGCGCGATCCGGTCTGGTGGACTGGTCGCTCGCCGGGCTGTTTCTGATGGGCGGAATCGCTGGCGGTGCGTTGGGCACGCAGGCGTCGATGGGATTGGCCGCACGGCGCGGAACGCTGGAGACGGCGTTCGCAGGAATCATCGTTGCAGTCTCGCTCTATATGGCATTTCGCGGATGGCAGCAGCTGTCATGAATCCTGGAGGAACGGAATATTGAACGCCACATTTACACAGCGACTGACGAAAAACGCCAACGTATCGGACCTGATTTTTCGCATCGCGTTGAGCCTTATTTTCATCGTCGGCGGCCTCGGACATTTCATCGAGCATCGGCAGATGCTGTTGCGTATGTCGGAGTCGCCCTGGGCAGGCCTGATCGAGACCGCAGGCAATCCCTCGCTGCTGCTATGGCTTTCCGGCGTCGTGTTTGTAGCGGCAGGCATTGCGCTGGCGGCTGGGTTCGCCGTCAGATTGTCAGCACTTGCACTGTTCGTGACGCTCATTCCGATTACGGTCACGATTCACATCGCGCCGGGCCATGTCGGCCCGTTCTTCAAGAATATCGCCATCCTTGGCGCGCTCGTTCATTTCTTTTTTAATGGCTCCGGTGCGTATGCGCTCGACCGTCTCCGTGAACGCGCCTCGCAATGACGACATAATGCCGTTCCCGCTTCACGATCCTGCTTGACATTCCCCATCCTAGGATTATAGTCCTTGAATCCTGTCCCACTGAGAGGGGCGGTTCGCGATCGTCACGAGACGCGGGGCGGGATGCGGTGGACGCGGCAGCGTCAGGCGCGGACGAGAGGCGGTTGGGGCTGTTTCAGCAAAGCTGAAACGGCTATGGACCCGCAGCTCTGATGCGCTGACGACGGCGCTGCGCGTTGCGGGCCAGGGCGGAGATACGCCTCACTCGCAATGCCTTTGCGCGCCGGCCCAAGTCGTGTGGTCCCGATGCCCGCCGCTGGCATCAAGGGATGGAGAGCCTGTGTTGTCTACCGACATGCAGGACACCCTCAGTCCCGACGGAGACGAACCCAAGCGTATCAATCGCCACCGGGGAGAACACGAAGCAAGCCGAAAAAACCATCGCGTGCGGAACGCCGGGCGACCCGGTGTCTTCGTGGTGACTACTGCTCGTGTGTTTACACTCACTTTTACACACGAGGCTGCGGACGCATCGCGCGTCCGGCGTTCCGCGCGCCCTCTCTTTTGAGCGGCGCGAATGAGGAACACCTCAAGCGCGCACCAGGGCGCTGGAGGACTTGAATAGAGACG
>JAKFUP010000208.1 GCA_021732625.1 Hyphomicrobiales bacterium | reverse complement strand
CGCTGGTGCCGGGCGCAATCCTGTTCGATCTGCTCAATGGCGGCGACAAGGCATGGGGCCGCTTCCCTCCCTATCGTGACCTCGGGTACGCCGCTGCTGCGGCGGGACAGAATTTCGCGCTCGGCAGCGTCGGCGCGGGTCTCGGCGCGACGACCGCGAATCTAAAAGGTGGCATCGGTTCGGCATCGGCCAAAACCGCTGGTGGCGTCACCATTGCGGCGATCGTTGCGGTCAACGCTGTCGGCAGCGTCACCGTCAGCGACGGACCGTGGTTCTGGGCTGCGCCGTTCGAGGAGAATGGCGAATTCGGAGCGCGCGGGCTTCCCAAATCGTTCACACCTGAGATGCGCGCGATGCGGATCAAGGGCGCCGCCTCTGCCACATCGATGCAGAACACGACGATCGCCGCGGTCGTCACAGACGCCACACTCACCAAATCGCAGGCCAAGCGGCTTGCGGTGATGGCGCAGACCGGTTTCGCGCGCGCGATCTATCCCGTGCATACGCCGCTCGATGGCGATCTGGTTTTCGCCGCAGCGACTTGCGAAAAGCCGATCGATCCGCTCGCCGGCCTCACAGAACTGGGAATGCTCGGGGCTAATGTGATCTCACGCGCGATTGCGCGCGGAATTTATGAAGCGAAAGCACTTCCGTTTCCGAATGCACTGCCGGACTGGAAAGCGATTTTCGCTCAGACCTGAGACGATCAACACTCTCAACCGATGACTTTAACAACCGTGTTGAGGCGCGCCTGCTGGGCACGCTCGACGAAATTGTAGGACGTAGCCGCCGAGATCGACGCACTTTCGCTAGCAGTTTTGGCCGATTTGACCTTGCTGCTATCGGTTTCGTTCAGCGCTTTCAGCAGCGGGTCTTGCTCGTTGCCCCGGCCCGCTGCATGCGGCTTGCGCTTCTTGTCGGTATTCAGCACGGCACTCAGCTCGTCGATGCTGAGAGAACCGTCGCCATTCTTATCGAGCTTGCCGAATACGCTATCGGCGTTGGCAAGGTTGGTGCCGCCCGCCCCGAGCTGGTCCTGGAATTCAGACTTGGCGATCTGGCCATCGCCGTTGCTATCGAGCGCCGAGAACAGCTTGTTCAGCAGACCCGGCCGATCGGCTGCCGGACCCGTGGCGCTGGTCTGCGTTTGCCCTTGGGCTTCGAGCAGCGCATTGAATGTCGCGGGGGAAAGCTTTGCGGATGTGCTGGCGCTTCCCTTCACTGTGGAGGCGATTGTACCCGGGGCATTGAAAGCAGAACCGGCATTGAAAGCCGACGCGGCATTGAAACCGGTTTTCTTCTTTGCCGACGACGGCGAGAACAACGCGCTCAGCGCGTCGATGCCGGCTGACAATGCACCTGCGGCGGCCAAGGCCATGATCCACTCCTATTCCGGCCGCCCCACGCGGCTCGTGCGGAATAACCCGCCATCAGCGGAGCAAGGGTCGTGCCGAATCTGAAGCCGTTGAAAAGGGTGAGTTTTCTGAAAGCAGAACAGCGGATCGCCCGGCAAATCTTGCTTTCAGCGGCAAAACTTGCCGCTTATCTGCGAGACGGCGCCAGCCGCAATTGCCCCGTTGCCGCCCGCATGATACGCGACACTTGATCGCCCAGCTCGCAGGGCTTCAGCCGCCGAAAGCGTGCCTCATGTCCGGTTTTGCCCCACGCCCTCTCATTATTGCGCCGTCCATTCTGGCGTCGGATTTCTCGAAGCTCGGCGAAGAAGTGCGCGCGGTCGATGCCGCTGGCGCCGACTGGATGCATCTGGATGTGATGGACGGGCATTTCGTCCCGAACATTTCCTATGGTCCCGACGTCATCAAGGCAATGCGCCCGCACTCGAAGAAAATCTTCGACACCCATCTGATGATCGCGCCCTGCGATCCTTATCTTGAAGCCTTCGCCAAGGCCGGCTCCGATATCATCACGGTCCACGCCGAGGCCGGCCCTCACCTGCATCGTTCGCTGCAGGCGATCCGCGCGCTCGGCAAAAAAGCCGGCGTCTCGCTCAATCCGGCGACGCCGATCGGCCAGCTCGAGTATGTGCTCGACCTGCTCGATCTGGTGCTGGTGATGTCGGTCAATCCCGGCTTCGGCGGCCAGACGTTCATCCCCGCAGTCTTGAGCAAAATACGCGATGTGAAAGCGCTGACCGCGGGCCGCCCGATCGACATCGAAGTCGATGGCGGCGTGACGCCCGAGGTCGCAGGCCAAATTGCGGCCGCAGGTGCAAATGCATTGGTCGCGGGCTCGGCCGTGTTCAAGGGCGGCACGCAGGACTCCTACAAGGCGAACATCGCAGCCATTCGCCATGCTGCGGGTCACGCACGCGGGGAAGCGGCTTAGCGTTCAGCTTTGCGTCCGTGCGGATCGAACCTTTTCGCTTTCGGCACTACCAAGAAGCATGGTTCTCGACGATATCCGATCCACGCTTTTCTCAAAGGGTCTGCAACGGCTGCTGGACAGCTCGCTGAAAGACGACGAGCGCGTGATCTGGCAAGGCCAACCCGATCCGCTGGCTGATTTTCGGATGTTGCGTTTCCTGTGGCTGATCGGCATTCCCTGGCTGATCCTGACGTATATGGCCAGATCGCATCACTGGATCGACGGCGCCGCCACGCCCTTGGCTCTGGCAGGCCTCGCGATCATAGGTGGTCCGTTCGCGATGGCGCTCTATGCCATGCAGACGCTGTTCGTGATTACCGATCGCCGCGCGATTATCCTGCGCACCGCGTGGGGCAAACGCACTGCCGCAAGTACGGCGCTGAGCGGCATGGACAAGCTTGAAGTTCTGGATGTCGGCGGCGGCGCGGCTCATCTGAACTTTGCCACCCGCCCCTCGGCCAAATTGCCAGATGCCGACTATACGGGCCGCTATGGCTTCCGCTCGATCCGGGACGCAGAAGCCGTGCGCGAGATTCTAAAGGATGCGATCGGCACGCGGCAGCGCAACGAGAGGACGTCGGAAAAACACTGATTTTCCGTGCCGAATTGGTCCTCGCGGGTGGCATCGCCACCGCCCATCTGCTAAAGCGCGCATATCATTTCAGCCCCTGAATTCTTGCGCAAAGAGCATCGATGATTCCCCGCTATACCCGTCCGGAAATGGCCGCCATCTGGGAGCCGCAGACCCGCTTCAAGATCTGGTTCGAGATCGAGGCGCACGCCGCCGACGCGATGGCGGAACTGGGCGTGATCCCGAAGGACGCGGCAAAAACTATCTGGGCCAAGGCGAAGAATGCGACCTTCGACGTCGCCCGGATCGATGAAATCGAGCGTGAGACCAAGCACGATGTCATCGCGTTTCTGACCCATCTCGCCGAAATCGTCGGCCCCGAAGCACGCTTCGTGCATCAAGGCATGACCTCGTCGGACGTGCTCGATACGTGTCTCAACGTGCAGCTCACCCGCGCCGCCGACATCCTGATCGCGAACATCGACAATCTGCTCGCTGCACTGAAGCGCCGTGCTTTCGAGCACAAGATGACGCCGACCATCGGCCGCTCGCACGGCATTCACGCCGAGCCGGTGACGTTCGGATTGAAGCTCGCGCAGGCCTATGCGGAGTTTTCACGCGCGAAAGAACGATTGATCGCCGCGCGCAAGGAAGTCGCGACCTGCGCGATCTCCGGCGCGGTGGGTACCTTTGCGCAGATCGATCCGCGCGTCGAAGCCCATGTCGCCAAAGCCATGGGCCTCGTGCCCGAGCCGATCTCGACGCAGGTGATCCCGCGCGATCGCCATGCAATGTTCTTCGCGACATTGGGCGTGATCGCCTCCTCGATGGAACGCCTTGCCATCGAGATCCGCCATCTGCAGCGCACCGAAGTGCTCGAAGCCGAGGAGTTTTTCTCCGAGGGCCAGAAAGGCTCGTCGGCGATGCCGCACAAGCGCAATCCGGTGCTGACCGAAAATATCACCGGCCTTGCGCGCATGGTCCGCGCTTACGTCACACCAGCGATGGAGAACGTCGCACTGTGGCACGAGCGCGACATCTCGCACTCGTCAGCCGAGCGCATGTTCGGGCCTGATGCCACAGTGACGCTCGACTTTGCGCTCAATCGTCTCGCCGGCGTCGTCGACAAGCTCGTGATCTATCCGCAGAACATGATGAAAAACCTCGACCGTCTCGGCGGGCTGGTGCATTCGCAGCGCATTTTGATCGCGCTGACCCAGAAGGGCTGCTCGCGCGAGGACGCCTACAGACTGGTCCAGCGCAACGCCATGCCTGTGTGGCGTGGCGAAGGGGACTTCCTGACGCTGCTCAAGAAAGACGCCGACGTGAAAAAGTATCTGACCGACGCCGAGATCGCCGAGCAGTTCGACCTCGGCTATCACTTCAAGCACGTCGATACGATCTTCAAACGCGTGTTCGGTACTGCCTGAGACCGGCCAACATTCGCACATCGGTCTGGTGGCGAAACCGCGCCGCCGCTATAATCGCAGCGTGTCAGATCATCCGGCGATTCTCGTCTTTGATTCCGGCCTCGGCGGCCTCACGGTTCTGCGCGAGATCGTCAAGGCGCGGCCCGATGCGGCCTGCGCCTATGTCGCCGACGACGCGTTCTTTCCTTACGGCCATCACACCGAAGACGAGATCATCGGCCGCGTGGTGCCGCTGATCGGCGAGTTGATCGCGCAGCACGCGCCCCGCCTTGTCGTCATTGCCTGCAACACCGCTTCGACGCTGGTGATGACTCACTTGCGCGCCAGTTATACGGTGCCGTTCGTCGGCACGGTGCCGGCGATCAAGCCCGCCTGCGCGTCGTCAAAAACCAAACGCGTCTCGGTGCTCGGCACCAAGGGCACGGTGAAGCGCGAATACACCCAGCGGCTGATAGCCGATTTCGGTCAGGGCTGCGATGTGTCGCTGGTCGGCGCGGCCGATCTGCCGTCGCTCGCGGAAGCCGCACTGCGCGGCGAGCCGGTCGGTGACGATGCGATCGCGGCCGAGATCGCGCCGTGCTTCCATGACGGCGATATGCGGACCGACACCGTCGTCCTCGCATGCACGCATTTTCCATTGTTGCTGGATCGGTTGATCGCACTCGCACCATGGCCGGTGAACTGGATCGACCCCGCCCCTGCAATCGCCCGCCGCTCGGCGGAATTGCTTGGGCCTGCCGCGTCCGCGACCGCTGCGCCGCAGCCGACATTCCAGTTCACATCGGGACGTCCTGCGCTCGCCCACGACATTCTCGCACCGTTCTTTGGTATGCACGTCTCGGCTTAAAGCCTCGCCTTTCATGGCAGACGCGGTAGAATACGTTCCGCAACGGCAACAGCCGGCGGGCGCGGGAGGCGCTGACCAGATGATCTCACAACCGATCGGCATCGCCGGTGCGAGGCTTTTTGGGATCGGCATCGCGGGTGTGATGCTTGTCGCCACAACAATCCTCTTTGCCGGGACGGCAGCTCACGCGCAAGCCGTGCAAGCCTCGGGCAGTCAAGTCTGCACGTATCAAAGCGAGACCTACAGCGATGGCGCGTTTGTCTGCGCACAGCGCTCGCTGATGCAGCAGTGTTCGGTCTCAGGCACAAGCGCGACATGGAAGATCGTAACGGACAAGGAACTCGGCAGGCTATGCATCGGCCCAATCGCGCGCCGCGAGACATCGCGCCGAACGGCACGATTGCACAATCGGCTGAATCGCCGTGCTGCCGCAGCGGCAACAACGGTGACCGATCCGCGGACATCGGCGAAGTGTTTCCAGTTCAACGGCAAGCGCTACTGCGAATAACAACAACAGGAGGACGGCATGCTCAGGAAGATCATCATCACCGCCGCGACCCTCGCGCTCGTCAGCGCAACGAGTGCATTCGCGCAAGGCATCAAGCGCACGCCGTTGCAGAAGGTCGACTTCCCACCCGGCTTCGAGACGGTGACGGCGATTGCCGAAATCCCGCCCGGCGGCGCCGCTGGCAAGCACTCCCATCCCGGTGCCGAGACCGGCTACGTCATGGAAGGTGAGCTGGAACTGCTTGTCGAGGGCAAGCCGCCGTTGAAGCTTAAGGCCGGCGAATCCTACCAGATTCCGGCAGGCATCGCGCATGACGCAAAGGCATCCGGCGACAAGCCTATGAAAGTATTGGCAATTTACATTGTGACCAAAGGCGAGCCGCTGGCCAAGCCGGCTCCTTAAGCCAGCTCATAAACGCCCGCAACTGTTTGACATTCGGGCGCTTTATTCCTAGAAACCGCCTGCTCGCGGGCCGTTTTCGGCCCGCGTTGCGTTTCGCGACCCGCGGTCCCTCTCAACAAGCTTATGAGGCGGACCTGTCGGCTTTAGGTTTTTTGGCATGATCCCGAAAAGTGGTCTTCCGGTTTTCGGATAAGATCATGCCCATGAACATGGAAGCACAGGAGGGCGCGTTTCCTCATAACCGCACGCATGATCCCGAAAAGTGGGTACCGGTTTTCGGACCAGATCATGCGCAAACAAGTCCAGAGGACGCGATGACAAAGCGTAGTGAAGCCAAGTACAAAATCGACCGCCGTATGGGCCAGAATATCTGGGGCCGTCCGAAGAGCCCGGTCAACAAGCGTGAATACGGTCCCGGCCAGCACGGCCAGCGCCGCAAGGGCAAGCTCTCCGACTTCGGCACCCAGCTGAAGGCCAAGCAGAAGCTCAAGGGCTATTACGGCAACATTTCAGAGCGTCAGTTCTACGCGGTGTACGTCGAAGCAACCCGCCAAAAGGGCGACTCGGGCGAGAACCTGATCGGCCTCTTGGAGCGCCGTCTCGACACCGTGGTGTATCGCGCGAAGTTCGTCGCCACCATGTTTGCCGCGCGCCAGTTCATCAATCACGGCCACATCAAGGTGAACGGCCGCCGCGTCAACATCGCCAGCTACAAGGTCAAGGTCGGCGACGTGATCGAGATCAAGGAATCCTCCAAGCAGCTCGCATTCGTGCTCGAAGCCAGCCAGTTGCC
>JAKFUP010000231.1 GCA_021732625.1 Hyphomicrobiales bacterium | reverse complement strand
ATCCAAAATGCTGCATTCCGGCAAGATGCCTTCCGATATCGCGGCCTGCCGCGAATTGCTTAGAGGCGGGTCGCGCACGTTCTTCGCTGCATCGCTGGTGCTGCCGAGCCGGGTCAGCGAACCGGCGATTGCGCTGTATGCATTTTGCCGGCTGGCCGACGACGCCGTCGATCTTGGTTCGGATCGCAAGGCCGCTGTCGTTCGATTGCAGGATCGGCTCGACTGCGCCTATCGCGGACACCCGATGCAGGCTCCCGCAGACCGGGCGTTTGCCGATGTGGTCAATCGTTTCGCGATTCCGCGCGAATTGCCTGAAGCCTTGCTTGAAGGGCTGGCGTGGGACGCCGAGGGACGGCGATACGAGACGCTGTCTGATCTCTACGCCTACGCCGCGCGCGTGGCCGGAACGGTCGGCGCGATGATGACGCTGGTAATGGGTCAGCGCGATCCGCAGATCGTGGCACGGGCCTGCGATCTCGGCGTGGCGATGCAGCTGACAAATATCGCGCGCGATGTCGGCGAGGATGCCCGCGCCGGGCGGCTCTATCTGCCGCTGCAATGGCTGCGCGATGCGGGGATCGATCCGGATGCCTGGCTCGCGCGTCCGATGTTCAACCGTGAGATTGCAGCGATCGTGCAACGCCTGCTCGATATCGCCGATGGACTCTACGATCGTGCAACGCAGGGCATCAAGAACTTGCCGCGCTCATGCCGGCCCGGTATTTATGCGGCGCGGGCGCTCTACGCCGAAATCGGCCGCGAGCTTGAGCGCGCCGGTCTGGATTCGGTGTCGCGGCGCGCCATTGTCTCGACCCGCCGCAAGCTTGCCGTTCTTGGCCGGATGGCTGCACTGGTTCAGACCGAATGGACGCCAGCAAAACGGCTCGGGTTCAGCCTGCCGCAACTCGACGAAACCGCGTTCCTGGTGTCCGCGGTTGCGGCTTCTTCCGCACGGATCGGGACGAAAGATACCAAGCGCGGCTCGGTGGAAGATCGGGTGGTCTGGGTCATCGATCTGTTCGAACGTCTGGAGCGACGGGACCAGCTTCAGCGCGGGCGCTCGTAAAAACGTGCTGCAACCATGATCGCTGCCGACACCATCGATCTCGCCGAAGACCAACGCACCAAAGCGCGGGCTTGGTTCGAATCGCTGCGTGACCGGATTTGTGCCGAACTCGAAGCGCTGGAAGCCGAAGCGCCGGCAGCTCTGTTTCCGGGGCAACCCGTGACGTTCACTTACAAACCATGGACGCGCGCGACCGGCAGCGGAGGTGGAGTCGGTGGCTTTCTTCTGGGAGGCCGCCTGTTCGAGAAAATCGGCGTTCACACGTCGTCGGCGAATGGCAAGTTGACGCCAGAAATGGCGAAGACGCTGCCCGGTGACGGTAAACAGCTCGACTATGTATCAACCAGCATCAGTCTCATCATTCATCCGCGCAGCCCGCGCGTGCCGACCGTCCACATGAACACGCGTTTTCTCTCGACGTCCCAAGGATGGTTCGGCGGCGGCGCTGATCTGACACCGATGCTGGCCGATCAGCGCAGCGAGGGCGCGCCGGATACGCAGGCGTTTCATGCAGCGATGCGCCGTGCCTGCTATGCGCACGATCCAGCCTACTACGCGAAGTTCAAGGAGTGGGCGGACAAGTATTTCTTTTTGCCGCATCGCGGGCAGGCGCGCGGAGTCGGCGGTATATTCTTCGACCATCTCAATACCGGAAACTTCGAGCGGGATTTTTCTTTTACCCGCGACGTCGGGTCGGCGTTGCTGGAGATTTATCCCCGCATCGTGCGCCGCCGCATGCAGGAGCCGTGGACCGAGGCGGAGCGTCTGCAGCAGCTCGCGACCCGCGGCCTCTATGTCGAATTCAATCTGCTCTACGATCGCGGCACGATGTTCGGACTTCAGACCGGCGGCAATATCGAAACCATTCTCAGTTCCATGCCGCCGCTGGTGAGTTGGTCATAACGGCAGCAATCAGCCGGCGCTGAAACCGATCCGATGCGACGACGATAACTCATCAAGACCACGCAACACTCCTTGCGGAGACCTGTCATGGAAGACTATCTCGGCTTCATCGAATTTTTCGTGGTGTTGTTGTTTGCCGGAGCGTGGGCCATCCTGGAATGGCAGGGACGTCGGCTGGACCGCGCCAAGGCTGAACGTGAGGCCAAGAGCCAGACCGAGACACCTGCGGCTTAGTATGTCGCGGCGATCTGCAACACACTCGGCGTCGTCCCTGCGTTCGCAGGGACAACCTGCTGAGGTCTACGGAATGCAGTTCACCGTTCTCGACTATCGCCTTGCCCGAGGCATACGAAACGGCAGCATCGCCTGCACCACCGGCATTCGAAAGCGATCAAGCGACAGGCTCTCGTGCATCAGCGTTACGGGTTCACCGAGCAAGCTCGCTGCAACTGTCGAGCGCGCATAGAATGGTGCGTCCTCCAGCGTTTCAAGCACGCGCGGTGCCTGCTGCGCATCGCTGCGGGCATTGCGGCCGACACGCCATCCGGTGCGTTTCAGTGTCGTCAATGCAGGCGGATCGAACGCCTCGATCTCACCCGACGGTTTGCAGCTCAATGCGAGATCGACGCCACCCCCGCCGCGATGTTGCGCTTCGTAAAGCACAGCCGCGCCGTTGCGCGTCGCTGTTCGCGCCCATTGCCAAGTGGTGAAACCGTCTTCAAGCGGCGCATCGCCGCTGTTCATATCGAGATAGCCGTCGCCCTGCCAGCGCAGCGCAGGGCTTTCGAGGGCAATTTCGACCCGTGCGCGCGGCGCGATCGGCCACCAGCGATGATTGCCGGAGGCGTTCAGCGTAAAATCCTGCTGCGTCAGCGCCGATGGCAGCACCCTCACCGTGCCGCGAATGCGCGATGGAAACGGCACGGTCATCTCGTCGACGGCGATCGTCAGCGCCGTTCCGTCCCATGAGACGCTGCTCGGTCCGATCGACATGGCATCGGCGACGCGGCTCACGCTTGGCCGTGGCCGTTCGGTCATGGCCCAGCGCTTGCCGGCTTTGCCGTAGAGCGCAACATTGACGGCGCAATGATTCAGCGGATCGCCGCGTCCGCGCCGCCGCGCCCAGGCGTAGTACGGCGAGAACACGCTACCGACGAAGACGATGATGGTGAGGCCGTGATGTCCGTCGTCACTCAGCGCATCGACATACCACCATGCATAGCCATTTTGCGGGACACGCCGGTCGAACCGAGGTCCGTCAAAAGGCTCGCTGCTGCCGCGCGGCCCGCCAACGCCGCCATCGGCACGCCCGGCCCCGGATGCGTACTGCCCCCGGCCAGATACATCCCCGGAATTTTCGTTCGCGATCCGGGCCGCTGGAATGACGCCGTCCATCCGTGAGAGCTGCGGCCGTAGAGCGCCCCGCCCGTCGCCGGAAACAGCCGGTTGAAATCCGCCGGCGTCGTCACCTGCGTCCGCTCCGGCTGCCGCTGGATTTGCAGTCCGCATCGCGCCAGCGCGTCGAATGTCCGTTGTGCGCATTGGTCTACCTCCGTTGCATCGAATGCGTGCCGGTCACCGGTCGGCGGCGCGTTGATCAAAACCAGAAGACGTTCTTCGTCTGTTGCAAGAGGATCGTCGTCCGCACGATCCTGTGCACAGACATAAACCGTCGGCTCTTGCGGCATCATGCCGCGATCAAGAATGTCGTCGAACTCGGCGCGGTAATTGCGCGAGAAGAACACCGTGTGGCGGCTCAACGGGAATCCCGCGGTTTTCGCCACCATGCTCCACGTCATCGCCGACAGCGATCTTGCCCGGTGCGGAACAGCGGGCGCTGCGCTTGCGACCGATGCACCGAACAGGCCGGTTGCGACCGCCGATACGTCGGCGTTGACGATGACTGCGCCAGCGGTGATCCGCTCGCCGCTGGCGAGCGCCACGCCTGACACCCGGCCTCGGGCCGTCAGAATCTCCGACACATCCTCGCCGTAGCGGATGGTTGCGCCGAGGCGCGTTGCGCAATTTGCCAGCGCCTTCGCCAGCGCATGCATACCGCCATCGATGGTCCAGACGCCTTCGCGCTCGACATGCGCGACGAGCATCAGCGTTGCCGGAGCCGAAAATGGCGATGAGCCGCAATATGTCGCGTAGCGCCCGAACATCTGACGTAGCCGGGGATCGTGGAAGTATTGCCCGAGCGCGTTCCACATCGTGCTGAACGGCTTGATGTGTGGCAGATCGATCAAACCCTGAAAGCCGTTTGCGGCGATCAGCGAGAGCATGCTCGGCTGCGACGAACGCAAAAACGGTTTCTCGAGGATGTCATAGATGCGCCGCGTGTCCCTGCAGAATGCGTGATAGCGCCGCCCTTCGTCGGGCCCGGCGAATGCCGCAATCGCGTCTGCGGAGCGCTGCTGGTCCGCAAACAGATCCAACTGCTCGGTTTCGCTCCAGGCATGCCGCGCCAGAACCGAGAGAGGCTGCAATCGCACGTGATCGGAGAATGTCAGTCCGGCATTGGCAAACAACTCGTCGAACACCCAGCGCATGGTGAAGACGGTCGGGCCGCTGTCGATCGGCGCGCCGCCGAACCCGATCTGTCTCATTTTGCCGCCGGGCGCGGACGCGCGCTCGACGACGGTGACGCTGACACCGCGTGCTGCAAGTGCGAGCGCGGCGGTCAGACCAGCCACGCCGGCACCGACCACGACCACGCGATCGTCTCGCATCATGCCCATCGGCCGGCCCGCCAAGTGTCGTTGACAGATGTCTACAAATATTTACACTCTCAAACGACAAGTCAAATTGACATTCAGTTTGATGATTGATTTGACCACCGACGACCGCACCGATGGGAGTCTGCCATGGATGTCACCGCCCGGATCGAACGCGCGCTCGATGAGGCTGTTGCGACGGCGGAGGTTCCGGGGTGTCCGCCGCGCTTGGCGGCCGCGATGCGCTACGCAGTGTTTCCCCGCGGCGCGCGGGTTCGGCCACGACTTTGCCATGCGGTCGCGGCCGCTTGCGGCGAGGATCATCCGGGTGCGACCGAGGCCGCAGGCGCGGCACTCGAACTGCTGCATTGCGCCTCGCTCGTGCATGACGATCTGCCGTGTTTCGATGCCGCCGAGACGCGCCGTGGCCGTCCGTCCGTGCACAAGGCGTTTGGCGAACCGCTCGCGGTTCTCGCCGGCGATGCGCTGATCGTACTGGCGTTCCAGACATTGGCGCGGATCAAGTGCGCACCGGAGCGCCTCGCGATGCTGACGCTGACGGTGGCGCGCTCGGTCGGTGTGCCGACCGGTATTGTCGCTGGTCAAGCGTGGGAATGCGAATCGCAGATCGATCTGGTGCACTATCATCGCTGCAAGACCGGCGCGCTGTTTGCTGCCGCGACTGTTGCAGGCGCGGCATCGGCCGGCGTGGATGCAGAGCCTTGGCGAATCGTCGGCGAGAAACTCGGCGAGGCCTATCAGGTTGCCGACGACATTCGCGATGCGGCCTCCGACGAAGAGGAGATCGGCAAGCCGATCGGGCGGGATCTCGCGCTGGGCCGTCCCAGTGCTGTGATCGAGCTTGGTCTCGACGGCGCGATCCACCGGATGCACGGCCTCGTGCATGGCGCGATCGATTCGATGCCGCCGTGCCGCAATGGCTCCGAGCTGCGCTCGCTGATGCTGTCGGAGGCCAAGCGGCTGGTACCGAAGAAACTCGCCCAGTTCGCTGCGTAGCGGCGATGTCGTCGGCCAGCGAGTCCGGCGCTCCAGTCGTGCATCGCTCCGGGCGGCTGTCGTGGCACGACCGTCTGCTCGATGTGCGGGATACCATTCTCGCAAATCCCGGTTTCCAGCGATTTGCAGCGGCTTTTCCGCTCACGAGACCGATTGCGCGGCGCCGGGCGAACGACCTGTTCGATCTTTGCGCAGGCTTCGTCTATTCGCAGATATTGCTGTCATGCGTGCGGTTGCGGCTGTTCGATCATCTGGCGGACGAGCCGCAATCCGCGGCTTTGCTGTCGTCGCGGATGTCGCTGCCGCTCGAGGAAACCGTTCTGCTGCTCGATGCGGCGGTGTCGCTGCGGCTGGCGCAACGGCGCAGCGGCGGCCGCTACGGCTTGGGATCGCTCGGTGCGGCGTTGCGCGGAAATCCCGGCGTTGCCGCGATGATCGAGCATCACGCGATGCTCTACGCCGACTTGAAAGACCCGGTCGCGTTGCTGCGCGGCCAGAACGATCCGGGGCAGCTGGCGCAATACTGGCCTTATGCCGGTCGCGAGAAGCCCTCGGATCTGTCGAGTGCGGCGATCGCGCCTTACACCGCGCTGATGTCGGCCTCGCAGCCGATGATTGCCCAGCAAGTCATCGCTGCCTATTCGTTTCAAAAGCACCGCTGCTTGCTCGATGTCGGCGGCGGCGATGGCGCATTCCTGACTGCGGTCGCCGCGCATGCGCCGAAGCTTCGCCTCGTGCTGTTCGATCTGCCGGCGGTGGCCGACAAGGCGAGCGAGCGGTTTCGCGCCAACGGTCTGTCGTCGCGCGCCGTCGCCATGGGCGGCAGTTTTCTCACTGATCGCCTGCCGGAGGGTGCCGATGTGGTCTCGCTGGTGCGCATCGTCCACGACCACGACGACGCCAACGTCATGACGTTGCTCGCCAAAGTGCGTGCCGCATTGCCGCAAGACGGAACTCTGGTTCTTGCCGAGCCGATTTCCGGCGAACGCGGCACTGAGCCGATCGCGGATGCCTACTTTGCCTTCTACCTGCTCGCGATGGGGAGCGGCCGGCCCCGGTCATTCCCGCGGCTGCAACAAATGCTGGCCGATGCAGGTTTTTCCGATGCCATTCGGCTACCGCCCCGCATGCCTTTGCTCACGACTGTGATCATCGCGCGGCCTTGACGGCAAAATAGTTAATCAAGCTTGACACTCAATATCGTCAGGATAACCTGACACATGCGGTTCTGGTCCCAGAACCGAGCTGACCGGAGTGAG
>JAKFUP010000038.1 GCA_021732625.1 Hyphomicrobiales bacterium | reverse complement strand
TCCCGGTGTATTCGTGGTGACTATGCTCGTGTGTTTACACTCACTTTTACACACGAGGCTGCGGACGCATCGCGCGTCCGGCGTTCCGCGCGCCCTCTCACAAGAGGGCGGAGGGATGTTAATGGCGCGAATGGGGCAAGCCCCAAGCGCGCGAGGCCAAATGGAAATCCGGCGCCCCCGCGCCGCAAACAACAGGGGTGATGGCGCATGCCCCCAAAAAGTGTGAAGCGGTTTTTGGATCAAGGCATGCGTGAAAAACAGCACGTGTGGACCATGGCGCGGGTTTTTCTTTTGCGCGAATGGCGCAAGCGCCAAGCGCGCAGCGCCTCAAACAACAGGGGCGATGGCGCATGTCTCCACCCTCGTCATTGCGGGGCGTGCGAAGCACGAACCCGGAATCCATGGTCAACGCAAACTCAGAACGTGTGGAGAGATGGATTCCGGGTTCGCGCGTGAAGAACGCGCGCCCCGGAATGACAGGATTGGATCACCTCACACCGCACCGCAGCGTTGCGCCAACCACTCAGCGCTCTATGCTCATCTCCAACAAATCCAAGAATAGGGAAGCGTTCATGAACCCGCCGTCATCGCCACCCGCCGCCGCGCAATCGGCCAGCGCAGCGCCTTTCGATTACAGCGCGGTATTCGCGCGCGACCTGCCCGCACCTGCGGCCAAATGGAACGGCTTCTCAAAATATCATTTCGTCGGCGGCAACAACGATCCGGAACTGGTGCCGGTCGATCGCCTGCTCGCCGCATCGAATGCGGTGATCGCGCGTGAGGGCAAGAATCTCGCGACCTACAATCTGCTCACCGGGCCGCAGGGATATAAGCCGCTGCGCGAGTTTCTCGTCGGCAAGCTGAAGCGTGACGCCGGCATGGTCTGCAGCGCCGACGACATCATGATTACCTCCGGCTCGCTGCAAGGGCTCGATCTCGTCAACAACGTGTTCCTTCAGCCTGGCGACACGGTGCTGATCGAGCAAGATTGCTACGAGGGATCGATCAAGCGGCTGACCAAGCGCGGGGTCACGGCGATCGGCCTTCCGGTCGATGACGACGGCCTGCGCACAGATGCACTCGCCAATGCATTGAAAGACCTGAAAGCCCGCGGCGTGCGGCCGAAATATATCTACACCATTCCCACCGTGCAGAACCCGACCGCCACGATCATGAGCGAGGCGCGCCGCCGCGAACTACTGGCACTGTCCGAAGAATACGGCGTCCCCGTTTTTGAGGACGATTGCTATGCGGACTTGATCTGGGACGGCAAACGTCCGCCCGCGCTCTACGCGATGAGCAAGACGAATGGCGTGGTCTATATCGGATCGTTCTCGAAGTCTGTCGCCCCCGCGCTGCGCGTCGGCTACATCGTGGCGCCTTGGGAGGTGATGTCGCGCATCCTGTCGATGAAGACGGATGCGGGCTCGGGCGCGCTTGAGCAGATGGTGCTCGCCGAATTCTGCCCCGACCATTTTTACGATCATGTGCCGCGGCTCAATCGCGGCCTCCGCAAGAAGTGCGAAGCACTCATGGAGGCGCTGGCCGAACAGTTCGGCACCGCCGCCGAATTCGACGATCCGAAGGGCGGCATCTTCCTCTGGGTCAAGCTTCCGGACAACGTCGATACATTGAAATTGTATCAGGCTGCACTCAAAGCCGGTGTCGCCATCAACCCCGGTGTCGAATGGTCGGTCAACGCGCCGCACGCCAAGAGCCGGCTGCGGATTTGCTTCGCCAGCCCGAGCGTCGAACAGATCCGTGACGGCATCGCCGTGCTCGCCGACGTGTGCCGTAAGGAATTCGGCGTACCGGAGCGCAGCGCGAACATGGAGAAGCGGGTGTGACGAGTAGGGCTCGCCCGTTGCTTAGAGATAGTCATGCCCGGCCTTGTGCCGGGCATCCACGTCTTTGCCGTGCTGCGTTATCTGAAGACGTGGATGGCCGGGACATAGGCGAGCGAAGCGACGCCGTTCTTCGAGCAGCAATGCCCGGCCATGACGATCACCCGTCAAGCCGCAAGCGCGGTCTGCAGCTTTTGACGCAGCGTCTTGATCTCGGACGCCAGCTTTTTCACATCGCCAATCGTCAGGCTGGTCGCGCAACCGATCGTCTCCGGAATGCTCGCAGCCTTGTCCTTCAGCGCCAAGCCTTGGCGGGTGAGCGTGATGCGCACGACGCGCTCGTCGTCCTTGTCGCGCGTTCGCTTGATCAGACCGGCGGTTTCGAGCCGTTTCAGCAGCGGCGTCAGCGTCGAGGATTCAAGCAGCAGCTTGTCGCCGATCTCGCTCACGGTCTGGCCATCGTTTTCCCAAAGCGCGATCATCACCAGGAACTGCGGGTAGGTCAGACCGAGCGGATCGAGCAGCGGCTTGTAGAGCCGTGTGAAAGCATGCCCCGCCGAATACAGCGCAAAACAGAGCAGATGGTCGATCTTGAGCAGGTCGGCAGCGGGGGCGCGAGCCATGGAAATCCCTCGTCGCAACAGCGGGTTGGTGTTGCGAGACTATTTAAGTCGGACACGATTGAATCGCACAAGCCTTTTTTGCATAGCTGATGCCCGAAAAATGACTTGCAAACGATTATATCGTGCGCGATATAAATCGCGCAAACCATCCACCCCAGCGAGGAGACGACCATGCCAGTGAAAGTTCTCTACAAGACCAGCGCCACCGCGACCGGCGGCCGTGACGGCGAAGCCGCGACCAAGGACGGCAGCCTCAAGGTGAAGCTCTCGACGCCGAAAGAACTTGGCGGCGGCGGTGGTGCCGGCAACAATCCGGAACAGCTGTTCGCGGCGGGTTATTCGGCCTGTTTCATCGGCGCGATGAAGGCTGTTGCTGCGGGCGGTGGCCCGAAGGTTCCGGCCGACGCAACCGTGACCGCTGATGTCGGCATCGGCCCGCGCTCCGAAGGCGGTTTCGGTCTTGAGGTCGCGCTCGCGGTTTCGCTGCCGGGTCTGTCCAAGGCCGACGCCGAAGCGCTGGTCGCGAAGGCGCATCAGGTTTGCCCGTATTCCAACGCCACGCGCAACAACATCGACGTCAAGCTGACGGTGGTGTGAGCAAATATCGCCGTTTGCAGAATGCGTCATGGCCGGGCTTGTCCCGGCCATCCACGTCTTGGAGCCAAACAAAAGACTTGGATGCCCGGCATTCGCCGGGCATGACAACGTCAGACGTGCTGGCCGCCGTTGATATGGATTTCAGCGCCGTTCACATAAGAACTGGTTTCGGTGCAGAGCACGTAGATGATCTTCGCGACTTCGTCGGGCGTGCCGAGCCGCTCCATCGGAATCTGCTCGTGCACGATCTTGTCGGTGCCGGGAGACAGGATCGCCGTATCGATCTCACCCGGCGCGATCGCGTTGACCCGCACACCGACGCGGCCGAAGTCCGAGGCCATCTCTCGCGTCAGTGCCGCGAGCGCCGCCTTCGAAGTCGCGTAGGCCGCACCGGCAAATGGATGGACGCGCGATCCTGCAATCGAGGTGACGTTCACGACCGAGCCTTTCGCCGCTTTCAGTTCCTCAATCAGTCCGCGTGCCATCATGATCGGCGCGAAGAAATTGACGCGGAACACCGTGCTCCAGATATCGACATTGGTGTCGATCGCGCCCATCCGTTTGCCGCCCTCGGCTTTCGGAGAGATCGCGGCGTTGTTGACCAGCGCATGCAGTTCGCCGCCATCGAGCCGCGAGCGGATTTCCTGGATCGCACGCGCGGTGTCGGTATGGTCGGAGAGATCGACCTGGATGTGATCTTCCGGTCCCGCACCCCAGGGGCACTGTTCCGGAAACGGATGCCGCGAACAGGTCAGCACGCGCCATCCCGCGCTCGAGAAGCGGATGACGGTGGCGTGCCCGATGCCGCGGCTGGCGCCGGTGAGCAGCAATGTGCGCCGCTTCTGAGTTGCGTCGCTTTGAGCGGCCGCTTCTTTGGCTTTTGGCATCATGGGTAAAGCCGTGTCTTGGTCCACGCGTCGGCGGACGGGTCGCGGTCAAACACGATGCGGTCGTGCAGGCGGAACGGGCGGTCGTGCCAGAATTCGAACTGTATCGGGGCGATGCAAAAACCGCTCCAGCCCGGTGGGCGCGGCACGGTGCCGATCACATGTTTCGCTGCCATCTTGGCTATGGCCTGCTCGAACGCGAAACGGCTTTCCAGCGGCTGGCTCTGCTTGCTGGCCCATGCACCAAGCTGGGCTTGCTTCGGGCGGGTTGCGAAATACTCATCCGCTTCGGTGTCGGTCACCATGGTTACGGGACCGCGGATGCGGATCTGCCGCCGCAACGACTTCCAGTGAAAAAGGAGAGCGGCCTTCGCGGTTGCCGCGATTTCCCGGCCCTTGGCGCTGGCGACGTGGCTGTAGAATACAAACCCGTTCCGGTCGTGGCCCTTGAGCAGCACCATCCGCACGTCCGGCATGCCCGTCGCATCCACCGTGGCCAGCGCCATGGCGTTGGGGTCGTTTGGCTCGGTTTTCACAGCCTCGGCAAACCACGCCTCGAACAAGCCGAACGGGTCATCGGCCGCAGTGAAATCGGGCGTTAACTGGTTCTGGTGTTCCATGAAGTGTGTTTTGTTCATTTGTGCGAGAGTAACGTGTTGCGTCGCTTACCCCGTTTGGGCACTTCGCCAGCCTTATATAGGCCAATGGGCCGCCTGCGCCTATCCGGCGGCGGGCGCATGATGTCAACATTCCTTCTTATTGCAGTTGGTCTCAGCGCCGGCGGATGCACCGTATCGTCCAAGATCGGCACTTATTTCGGCAAAACCGAGGATGCCCTAGCCGACGTCACCGGCTCGATCAATTCGCTGGCAGAAGTGCGCGACGGGTTTGCCGAGAGTGATCTCGCCTTTACGCGAAACGCAGCTTCGGACGTTTTGACCAAGGGTGCCCGGGATGCCAGCCAGCCCTGGGAAAATCCCCAGACCGGCGCTCGGGGCTCAGTCACGCCTCTATCGGGCGACTATACCTCCGAGAATGGCCGGACTTGCCGTGACTTCCTTGCCAGCTACGTTCGCGACAAGCAGGAATCCTGGATGCAGGGCGAGGCCTGCAAGGGCCAGGGCGGGCAGTGGGTCATCCACACAATGAAGCCTTGGCGGCGAAGCTGATCCAGAGCCATAACCCCGTTGCATAAATGCAACGGCCTCCCCAGATGACAAGGGCGCGTCTTCCGCAAATCCGCGGCCGTTTTGCGATAAGAGTATGCGCCACGCATTGCGGCTGTTTGCAAACGGCTCATTGTGTCCGAAGAGTTCAGTGTTTCCTTAAGGGAGTTTCCAAATAATGCGCGACCCCTATGAGGTGCTGGGGGTGCAGCGAAGCGCCAGCGCGTCCGACATCAAGAGCGCGTTCCGCAAGCTCGCCAAGAAGCATCATCCCGACGCCAACAAGAACGACGCCAAATCGGCGACGCGTTTTGCCGAGCTGAATTCGGCAAATGAAATTCTTGGTGACGCCGACAAACGCAAACAGTTCGATCGCGGCGAAATTGACGCCGAGGGCAAACCGCGTTTTCAAGGGTTTCCGGGTGGCGGCCGAGGCGGTCGTGCGCAACCCGGTGGCGGCGGTTTTGAGAACTATAACTTCCGTGCCGGTGGTGGTCCTGGCGGCGGCTTTTCCGGAGCCGGCGGCGGGTTTGAGGACATTCTGAAGAACATGTTCGGCGGTGCTGCGGGTGCGCGCGCTGGCGGTGGCTCGTTTGAATTCGACGGTCCTTTTGCGACGGCCGATCTCGATGTCAACGCGGCGATGACCGTGTCGCTCGAGGAGTCTGTGAAAGGTATCGAAAAACGCGTTCGGCTTCCGAGCGGTAAAGAACTCAACGTCCGTATTCCGGCTGGCGTCAGCGCTGGCCAGCAAATCCGGCTCAAGGGACAAGGCGACAGTGCAACCGGTCATCGTCCGGGCGACGTCCTGATCACGGTGAGTATCGCGGCTCATCCGTATTTCAAGATCGATGGTAACGATCTGCGGCTCGAACTTCCGGTTACGCTTTACGAGGCCGTTCTAGGTGCGAAAGTCCGGGTGCCAACGCTCGACGGTGCGGTGGAATTGTCGATCCCGAAGAACACATCGAGCGGACGTACGTTTCGTCTCAAGGGTAAAGGGATGCCGCGTGCCGTCGGTCCGTCCGGTGATCTGTTCGTCACGGTTCGCATCGCACTGCCGGACGGCAACGATGCCGAGCTTGAAGCGCTGATGGAGAAGTGGCGCACCAGCCACACGTATAACCCGCGCAGCGACCTCGGCTAACTTGCTCATTTACCGATGGTTTGGCCGTTAAGCACGCTGATAAACCGGTGTGTGACGGCGTCTGCGGCCATGGCAATTTGACGGATTCTGCCTATATTAGACCCATGAGCAGCAACAAAGGGCCGAGCCCGCAGCAGATCGCCCGCGCGGAGAAACAGAAAATTGCCTCGACCGAGGGCGCCAAGGCTTTAGCCGAGGTCCGTGCCGGCGATGTCGCGGTCCGCAAGAACATGGAGCGGCTGCGAGCGTTACGACTTGCCAAGGAAGCCGAAGATCTAGCCAACGGCGTCGGTGTTGAAGCGCCGAAGGCAAAGAAGAAGGCCGTGAAGAAGTCGGCCAAGGCGAAGGTCGAAAAGCCGAAGCTGTCGGAATATCTGGCGCAGCGCCGCGACAGCGGTCATCAGACCTGACGTCTCGCGGGTGTTTGACGCCCGATCGTTTCTCTTACATCTCAAATGCGCGGACAGCAGTCCGCGCATTTTTGCTTTTGCTAACGGGTGATGCGGCCGGGTCAGAGCTTTCCGAGCAGCAACAAGATCAGCAGAACGACGACCACGAGGCCGAGGCCGCCGCCACCGTAATAGCCGGTGCCGTAGAAGGGTCCGCCGCCGACTCCACTGAAACCACCCAACAGTGCAATGACAAGAATAATAAGAATAATGGTACCGATCGACATCTGAACTCTCCCGCAGCTATTGAAATCCGTATTCATATAACGGCGTTGCTGGATGCGAGTTCCCGCGACTGACCTCTCTGTTTTCAA
>JAKFUP010000020.1 GCA_021732625.1 Hyphomicrobiales bacterium | reverse complement strand
AAAGTGGCTGCGCGCCCAGCCGGTGGCGACGCTTTACGAACAAGGCCGGGTGCATCACGCCGGTGCTTTTCCGGCACTCGAAGATGAGATGTGCGACTTCGGTGTCAGCGGTTTGTCGTCGGGCCGTTCGCCGGATCGTCTCGATGCATTGGTTTGGGCAATCTCGTCACTTGCATTTGTGCCACGCGGCGAACCGCGGGTGAGAGGCTTGTGAAGTTACTCCCTCGCCCCGCGCTTGCGGGGAGAGGGTCGGGGTGAGGGGGCCTTTTCGGCGATAGCCCCTCACCCGACTCTTCGCTCTGCTCAGACTTCGACCTCTCCCCGCCAGCGGGGAGAGGTTAAGCAGTGTTCAGCTGTCAGGAATTCTCCATGTTCGAACGCTTCAGGCAATTGATCGCTCCGCCCGAGACCAAAGCGAGCCGCACCGCGCAGGTGCTGGCGTTCGAGAGCGGCGGGCGGGCGCGGTGGACGCCGCGCGACTATGCGGCGCTGGCGCGTGAGGGTTATCTCGCCAACGCGATCGTGCATCGTGCGGTGCGGCTGGTCGCCGAGAACGCGGCGTCATGCGTACTCTTGGCCTATCGCGGCGCGATGGAGAAACCCGCGCATCCGCTGTTGCAATTGTTGACGCGGCCGAATCCACGGCAAGACGGCGCGAGTTTTCTCGAAGCGGTTTACGCCCACCTGCTGCTGGCGGGAAACGCCTATGTCGAAGCTGTGACCCTCGGCGATCAGGTGCGCGAGCTTTACGCATTGCGGCCGGATCGGATGAAAGCGGTGCCGGGCGCAGACGGCTGGGCCGAGGCCTATGACTACAGCGTCACGGGGCGGAGTGTGCGGTTCGATCAGAATGCGTCGCCGCTGCCGCCGATCCTGCATCTGACATTGTTCCATCCGCTCGACGATCACTACGGACTTGCGCCGCTCGAAGCTGCTGCCGTTGCGGTCGATACCCACAATGCGGCTGCGAAATGGAACAAAGCTTTGCTCGATAATGCCGCGCGGCCATCCGGCGCGCTGGTGTATTCGGGACCGGAGGGCGCGGTGCTGGCCGACGCGCAATTCGAAAGGCTCAAGCGCGAACTCACCGACACGTATCAAGGCGCGGCCAATGCCGGGCGTCCGCTGCTGCTCGAAGGCGGCCTCGACTGGAAGCCGATGTCACTGACGCCAAAAGACATGGATTTTCTCGAAGCCAAACAGGCGGCCGCGCGCGAGATCGCGCTGGCCTTCGGCGTGCCGCCGATGCTGCTCGGCATTCCGGGCGACAACACCTATTCGAACTTCCAGGAAGCCAACCGGGTGTTCTGGCGCCAGACCGTGCTGCCGCTGGTCTCGCGGGTCGGTGCGTCGCTTGCGCACTGGCTGTCGCCGCAATTCGGCGAGGAGGTACGCATTGCCGTCGACACTGACCGCATCGATGCACTCGCCGCCGATCGCACCGCGCTGTGGGAGCGTGTCGCAGCCTCGCCATTTCTCACGCTGAACGAGAAGCGCGAGGCGGCTGGCTACGCGCCGCTCGAGGGCGGCGACCGGCTTTAGTGAAACCATGACCGACCTGATCCGCACGTTCACGGAGCGCGGCGACCTCGCGCATCTGGCGCTGTTTCTGTGGGCGGCTGCCGCGAGCGCCGCCTGTTTCTTCACGCTGCGCGAGCTGGCAAGCGCCACGCGCCGCTTCGACGATTTCGTCCGCGAACTGTCGCTCTTCAACCGCCGCGTCGGCGGCGAACGCAAGGATGATCATTGATGGATACATTGCACACAGTGTTGCGCTCGATCGGCACCGAGACCAAGTCGGGCCGCGATCATCTCAGCGTGTTTCGCGAATTCCTGGCCCACCTCGACCGCATCAAACGTAAGACGCCAGTGAAGCTGGTCCGCCGCAAGTCCTCTCCACGGAAACCCGCCAAGCGCTGAGGCGCTCGCAGACTCCGATTCATCCTGACGTTTTGTCTCACCTTGCGCCGCTCGCGAGAACGCCCATGCACGCCCCGTTGTTGCCCGCATCCCGTCTCGCGCTTCATGGCGACGGCACGGTGGAGGGCTATGCCAGTTTGTTCGGCGAGGTCGATCAGGCCCGCGACATGGTGATGCCCGGCGCATTCACGCAGACGCTCAAGCTGCGCGGCCTGCGGCGCATTCCGATGCTGTTCCAGCACGACCCGTCCGAGCCGGTCGGTGTGTGGCATGAACTCACCGAGGACTTTCGCGGTCTGCGCGCGCGGGGAAAACTCATCCCCGACGTGATGCGGGCGCGCGAGCTGCTGGCGCTGCTCGATGCCGGCGCGATCGACGGATTATCGATTGGCTACAAGACTGTGCGCGGTCAGATCGATCCAAAAACGCGCGTGCGCAAACTCTATCAGGTCGATCTCTGGGAAATTTCCATCGTCACGTTCCCGCTGCTCGCGGGCGCGCGCGTTCGCAACGTGAAGCAATGCGCAGTCCGCAAAAGTGGAAGCCGGTTTTGCGACAAGACTGCGCACCAAAGCGAAACCGCCCCCAGGCCCTGGCTTTCACCACATCGAACGCGCGCGGAGCGGGAATGGCGAACGCTGGGGCTGCGCCCTGAGAAAGAAGCCTAGATCGGGTCACACGAGATTTTCGTGAATACGGGTTTGTCGCAATAGGCGATGCCGAACGGCGTCTGGAAGGTGTAGTCGCGTTTGCCGGGCTTGAGCCGCTGACTGATGCTGACAATGCATTTTGATCGGGTAATCTTCAGATCGACGATCACGAAGTTGTTCGGATACTCGCGCGTCGCGCGCAGACTGCGTGCGCTGCTGACCCGAAGCTGCGCGGTTCCGTTGCTCACTTCGGTCGGTCTGTCGCCGAGCTTGACGCGATAGTCCGAAATACCCTCGACGTTACTAAGCATTTTCAACTCGGCAGTGCGATCCGTCGACAGCTTGCCGGTGCCTTCACCGCGGATGATATAATTGTTCAATTTTGGCTGGTGACAGTTCGCAACGCCTTCGAACTTGAACTTTGCCGCAGCCTGCGCCCATGATGTACCAGGCAGCGCGCCAACCACAACAGCGGCGAGAGTGGCGCCGATGCACCAGATCCTGATCATGATCTTGTTTCCCAGCAATTTCCCGCTGTCAGCTTAGCCGGGCACCTCGGCGCGTCAAGCGTCTAGTCCAACTCTCAAAGTTTCACGCAGACCGGCGCGATGCCGGTCTCGCATCCCATCCGCACGTCCATTTGAAAAGGAGACCTTGATGGACACTGAGACTGGTTTGGAATTTCACGACCACGCGCCGGAGCAGAAAGCCGGCATTGCTTCGCCGGGCGGCCATGCCGTCACGCACGACGAATTCATGCGCACGTTCGAGGCCTTCAAGGAGGCCAACGACGAGCGGCTCGATGAGATCGCGCGGCGCGGCGACGTGTTGCTCGACGAGAAGGTCGACCGCATCAACGGCGCGATCGACGCGCAGCAGCGGCACATGGAGCAGATTGCGCTGAAGAATGCGCGGCCTGCGCTGGAAACCTCGTTACGCCCGCGTGCAATCGCCAGCCGCGAGCACAAGAGCGCCTTCGAATCCTATGTGCGCGGCGGCGAAACGGGCGCTTTGCGTGCGCTGGAGACCAAGGCGCTGTCGGTCGCATCGAATGCGGACGGCGGTTATCTCGTTCCGGTCGAGCTCGAACGCGAGATCGGCCAGCGGCTCGCGACCATCTCGCCGATCCGCTCCATCGCCTCGGTGCGCGAGATCTCTGGCAACGTCTACAAGAAGCCGTTCATGCTGACCGGCCCCGCGACCGGCTGGGTCGGCGAGACCGATGCCCGCGCGCAGACGGCATCGCCGACGCTCGACGCGCTGTCGTTTCCGGCGATGGAGCTCTACGCCATGCCGGCCGCGACCGCGACGCTGCTCGATGACTCGGCGGTCAACATCGACGAGTGGATCGCCTCCGAAGTCGAACTCACCTTCGCGGTGCAAGAGGGCGCGGCCTTCGTCGCCGGCGACGGCGTCAACAAGCCGAAGGGCTTCGTCAGCTACACGGCGGTCGCCAACACGTCGTGGACCTGGGGCAACCTCGGCTACATCGCGAGCGGTGCTGCCGGTGCATTCGCATCGAGCGATCCGTCCGACAAGCTCGTCGATCTGATCTACGCGCTGAAGGCCGGCTATCGCCAGAACGCGGCGTTCGTGATGAACCGCAAGACGCAAGCCGCGATCCGCAAGTTCAAGGACTCGGGCGGAGCTTATCTGTGGCAGCCGCCGGAGCAGGCGGGCGGGCGCGCCTCGCTGATGACATTTCCCCTTGTCGAAGCGGAGGACATGCCGGACGTCGCGGCGAATTCGCTCGCGATCGCGTTCGGCGATTTCCGCCGCGGCTACCTGATCGTGGACCGCACCGGCGTGCGCGTGCTGCGCGATCCGTATTCAGCCAAGCCGTATGTCTTGTTCTACACGACCAAGCGCGTCGGCGGCGGTGTCCAGGACTTCGACGCCATCAAGGTGATGAAGTTCTCGGCGAGCTGAAGGCTCAACGCAACGACTGGTCAAACGGCGCACCCGGCGGGTGCGCCGTTTTCACTTCCAGACCTTCCACACTCTCAAACATCGGAACTCGCCGCATGCTGCAGCGTGATCAAGCGTGGCTGCGCCATCAGCAGACGCGATGGATGAAGGCCGATGCTGGCCGCTGGGTGCGGCCGGATGCAGCGAGATTTCTCAAGCCCGGCGTTCGCCCGCGCGATGCGTTTCCGGCGCTGGACCGAAAGTACAGTGCCAGCCAGCCGCGCGTGCCAGCCGGCAATTCGCGCGGCGGGCAATGGACCAGCGGCAATAGCGGCGGCGGAGGTGGCAGTGTCGGCGCGCCAGGCGGGATTGGCTTTGACGGCGAGGGCGGCGGCTTCGGCGGAGATATAGGGTTTGATGGAGAAGGAATCGATTTCGGCGGAAGCCTCGCGTTCGATGATCCGGGCAACGCCGGAGGCATCGCATTGATTTTCGACGGGATCGACCTGAGTGACGGTATTTCGCTTGGCGATTCTGACAACAATCCCTCGGCATCCGAGTTTGACGTCGCCGCCCGAGGCAACGAGGCTCAATGCGAGTTTCAATACAAACAGGACAGCAATATTTGCCGAATTGTCGGAACGCGCGCATGCTGGGCGCAGGCTGCTGAGCGTTTGGGTGCTTGTCTGGGTGGGCGACCAATTCCTGCGCTGAGGTTCTGATGAGCGTGATTGAGCGGCAACTGAAGCTTGATGTTGGCGGCGACAAATCGATCACCGTCCCTGTTAGAATATTTTCGCCATACCTCGACGGAGGATCGTGGTTCTGCAAATGGGAAATCCAATGGCCAGATCGCCTATTTTCTATTGATGCCGGAGGGGTAGATGCCGTCCAGGCTCTGCTTCACGCGATGCAGATGGTCGGTGCCGCGCTGTACTGTAGCGAAGAGCATAAGTCGGGCCATCTTAGCTGGACTGAGGGCCATAAAGGATATGGCTTTCCCGTCACCAACAGCATTCGAGATTTGCTTGAGGGCGACGACGCGGAGTTCTTGTGAAGCGCACAATTTCCGCCGCGGTTACCTGATCGTGGATAGCACCGGCGTGCGCGTGCTGCGCGATCCGTATTCCGCCAAGCCGTATGTCTTGTTCTACACGACCAAACGCGTCGGCGGTGGCGTCCAGGACTTCGACGCCATCAAGGTGATGACGTTCGCGGCGAGTTGAAGGCTCCAATGATCCACATCCACCCTGAGGTGCAGCCGCGTAAGTGGCTGCCTCGAAGGTTTATGTGTCTTTATTTCCCCCATCGCTCGGAATGAGTAGTAGCTGAAGCTCCTACTTTTTGTCTGAGAAAACACCGGTAGAGAGCAAGCTGTTAACTGCGGGGAAAAGTCCCGAGAGTTGCGATTCGGCGAAACTAGACCTAGTGGGTTCAATTTGAACCTCTACTAGGGGAAATTGCACCAAGTTGATAACAGGGCACTTTTCAAAAGTGTTTGATTTGTCACGGCTTTTAGAAAAGCAATTATGAATTGCAATTGCGCGTTGCTACTTCGTTTTTCATGGGGTACTAAAAATCTGCGATGACGCTAGCTACTTGACTAGCTGACGCGTATTGTATACGCGCCGCGACTTTGATTCGGTAGCTGATAGCAGGGTGCCATGTCTGATTTTGACAAACTAGCAGAGGTTTTGTTCGAGGGCGATAAAGTCGCCACCGACTTTAAGACCATGCCCGGCACAGGCGATAGTTTCACCCGTGACGATCTAGCCAAATCTCTTTTAGATTCAATGGCTAGAGTTGGTCTTATTAAAGACGGTGGGCTCGTCGACCACAACCGGTAAAAAACCGTATACAACCTAAGCGGTTGTCGCCTATGACATGTGCATGTCAAAGGCCGATTTTGTTCGATCTTTACAGTTTGAGAGTAAGGCGCTGAGTCCGTTTGATATCTCCCAACGGCTCCGGCAGACCCACAGCTGCGTCTCGATCTGCCAACTGGACGACGGATTAGATGTTCGCGCATATCGCGGCTACATGGTCCGCTTCGTGGAGAAGCGTGACCGCACGCCAGAAAATCCAGAACTCTATGTTTGCGTCGTATCATCGCAGCAGTCGATGGCGTGGCAGCAACTGATCTGGGTTAAAGAAATTCTACAGATTCTTGACCGCTCTGAGCATCGGACGGATACGCAGGCAGCACTGGGCGCCATGCTTGATAATCGGAAGGTGCTAACCGGGAACGGCAATGGCATTCCGGGGAATGTCGTAGCCGACAAAATCGGGCTTACGCTGGCTCTTGGCTGTAAGGTGCCGATGGTTTATCGGACCAGCCTCCGCAACACTAAGGTGCGACCCTCCAATGAGGCCCTTGAGGCTACGCTACTTGTGCCCGCCTTCCTAATTGACTGGCTCCTGTCGGACGAATTCGAGAAAGTGTTCGAACAAGCACTTATCGATTGCAACGATTAACCCAGGTTCGGGGTCTGCCTACTTGCCCGCCCTTGCAGAATTCAATTTCCGCCGGAGCCCGCTTTGCGGTCGCCTAGCGCCCACCC
>JAKFUP010000197.1 GCA_021732625.1 Hyphomicrobiales bacterium | reverse complement strand
GCACCGCGATGCGCTGCATCAATTCCGACCCGGCCCCGGTGCTCCAGAGGATTGGCACCAAGCCGCCCATGATGGCGACGACAGTCATCATCTTGGGCCGCACGCGCTCGACCGCGCCCAGCATGATGGCATCCTGGAGATCGGCCCGCGACAGCGATTTGCCTTCGGCGGCTCTGGCGGTCTTGATCTCCTGCAAGGCGTGATCGAGATAAATCAGCATGATGACGCCGGTCTCGGCGGCTACTCCCGCCAGCGCAATAAATCCGACCGCCACCGCAACCGAAAAATTGAAGCCCAACCACCACATCAGCCAAAAGCCACCGACCAGCGCGAACGGCAGCGACAGCATGACAATCAGCGTTTCTGTCAAGCGGCGGAAGTTGAGATACAGCAGCAGAAAAATGATGAGCAGCGTGACTGGCACCACAACAGCCAGCTTGGCCTTGGCACGTTCGAGGTATTCGAACTGCCCGCTCCAGACGACGTAGGAGCCCGGCGGAAACTGGATGCTGGCAGCGACCGCCGCCTTGGCGTCTGCAACATAGCCGCCCAGATCGCGGTCACGAATGTCCACGAAGATGTAGATGGCCAACTGGCCATTTTCGGTGCGGATCGTGGTCGGTCCGCGCGTCAGTTTGATCGCCGCGACTTCACCCAGCGGAATCGTGCCACCGGCCGGCATTCCGACCAGAACCTCGCGCGCAATCGATTGCGGATCGCTACGCAGATCGCGCGGATAGCGGACGTTGACGCCATAGCGCTCGCGGCCTTCGACCGTGGTGGTGATGGTCTCGCCGCCGAGCGCGGTCGAGACCGTGTCCTGCACATCGCTGACCATCAGGCCATAACGCGCCAGCGCATCGCGGTTGGGATTGACCTCCATATAGTATCCGCCGATCACTCGTTCAGCGTAAGCGCTCGACGTCCCCGGCACAGCCTTTACGACCGTCTCGATTTGCCGCGCCAGCTTTTCCATCTCGACCAGATCGGTGCCAAGAACCTTGATGCCGATGGGTGTACGAATGCCCGTCGCCAGCATGTCGGTGCGCGCCTTGATCGGCATGGTCCAGGCGTTGGACACGCCGGGGAACTGCAGCGCCTTGTCGAGCTGGGCAATCAGACCGTCCACGCTCAATCCGGCACGCCATTGATTCTTCGGCTTGAGATTGACCACCGTCTCGATCATCTCGGTTGGCGCAGGATCGGTCGCGGTCTCGGCGCGTCCCGCCTTGCCGTAAACGGACTCCACTTCGGGAAACGATTTGATGATCTGGTTCTGGGTTTGCAGAATTTCCGCTGCCTTGGTCACCGACAGGCCGGGCAGTGTCGTTGGCATGTACATCAGCGTGCCTTCGTTGAGACTCGGCATGAACTCGGTGCCGAGACGGCTCGCCGGCCAGATCGAGACCAGCAGCACGGCGACCGCGAGACCGATGGTCAGCGTCTTCGCTTTCAGAACACCTTGTATGATCGGACGATAGATCCAGATCAGGAGCCGGTTCACCGGGTTGCTGTGCTCAGGGATGATTTTTCCGCGGACAAAGATCACCATCAAAGCCGGAACCAGCGTCACCGACAGGATTGCGGCCGCCGCCATGGCAAAAGTCTTGGTAAAGGCCAGCGGGCTGAACAGCCGGCCTTCCTGCGCTTCCATGGTGAAGATCGGCAGGAACGAGACGGTGATAATGAGCAGGCTGAAGAACAGCGCCGGGCCGACCTCGCTCGCAGCCTCGATCAGTACATCGATGCGGGGTTTGTCCGGCGGAGCGCGTTCAAGATGTTTATGGGCGTTTTCGATCATGACAATCGCCGCATCGATCATGACGCCGATGGCAATAGCAATGCCGCCGAGACTCATGATGTTGGAGCCAAGACCGAGGACCTTCATCGCAGCGAACGCCATCAGGATGCCGACCGGCAGCATGAGAATCGCGACCAGCGCGCTGCGCACATGAAGCAGGAACACAAAGCAAACCAGCGCCACGATCACGCTTTCCTCGATCAGCGTCTTCTTCAGCGTCTCGATGGCGTCGTGGATCAGATTTGAGCGATCATAGACCGGAACAATCGTAAGGCCCTTGGGCAGGCTCGCTGCCATTTCGGCCAGCCGCGATTTGACATTATCGATCACATCGAGCGCGTTCTGACCGAAGCGTTGCAGGGCAATGCCGCTCGCAACCTCGCCCTCGCCGTTCAGTTCGGTAATGCCACGCCGCTCGTCCGGACCAAGCTCGATCCGCGCCACGTCCTTCAACAGAACCGGCGTGCCGCCATCGACCTTTAGAACGACACTGGAGAGATCATCGATGTTCTTCAGATAACCGCGACCGCGTACAATGAATTCGAACTCGGACAGTTCGACGGTGCGCCCGCCGGTATCCATGTTGCTGCCGCGGATCACGTCGCGGACCTTGGACAGCGGGATATTCAAAGACCGCAAACGGCTGGGATCAACGATGACATTATACTGCTTGACGAAGCCACCGACGCTCGCCACTTCCGCAACGCCCTCCGCCTTGGCAATGCCAAACCGCACGTTCCAGTCTTGTAGCGACCGCAATTCGGCAAGGCTCATGTCTTTCGATTGCAGCGCATACTGATAGACCCAGCCGACACCTGTCGCATCAGGACCAAGAGTTGGCGTGACTCCTGCCGGCAGCTTCCGTGCAGCTGCGTTGAGATATTCCAGCACGCGCGAGCGCGCCCAGTAAATATCGGTGCCATCCTCAAAGATGATGTAGACGAACGAGACGCCGAAGAACGAAAAGCCGCGCACGACCTTTGACTTTGGCACTGTCAACATCGCAGTCGACAGAGGATAGGTGACCTGATCCTCGATCACCTGCGGAGCCTGGCCCTTGTACTCGGTGTAGACAATCACCTGCACGTCCGAGAGATCGGGAATCGCATCGAGCGGCAGGTGTTTTAGAGCATAGAGGCCCGACGCGACCGCAAACGCCGTTCCGATCAGGACCAGGACAAGATTTCGAGCCGACCAATTAATGAGTCGCGCGATCATTGCGGCTTCTCCCCGCTTTCGAGACCTTGCAAAGCCGCTTTCAGATTGCTTTCGGCGTCGATCAGGAAGTTTGCCGACACCACGACCTTATCGCCGTCTGACACGCCTTCCCTGATCTCAACCCGCCCGTCGCCCCGCCGGCCAAGTTTCACTTCCTTTGGCTCAAACCGGCCTTCGCCTTTGTCGATGATCACGACTTGCCGGTTGCCACTGTCGATCACTGCACTGTTGGCGACGGTCAATACAGGCGTCGCCGTTCCGGTCTCGATTTCGACATCGGCATACATATCGGGGCGCAACAGGTTTTCCGGATTAGGCAATTCAATCCTGATCCGGGCGGTGCGCGTCTCGGCCTTCAGATGCGGATAGATCAGCGTGACGTCGCCTTTGAAGACGCGCTCGGGATAGGCGCGCAGCCGCACGTTGGCCTTTTGTCCAACCTCGATCAGGGACAGATCGCGTTCTGCCACATCGACCATGACCCAGACCACATCGTGATCAACAATTCTGAACAGCACGTCGCCTGCGGCAGCGCGCATTCCATTCACCGCCGTTCTCTCAACGATCTCACCGTCCTGCGGTGCGGGCCACGTCATCGACACCGGAACTTCACGGGTCCGTTCAATGGTGGCGACGAGTAGTTCCGGCGCGCCGAGATTTTCGAGACGCCGCCGAGCGCCTTTCAACGCCTGTGACGAAACCGCGCCATCACCTCGCGCATTGAGCGCAGACAGGTATTCCGCCGCCGCACTCGATAGTGCCGGACCATAAAGGTTCATCAACGGCTGCCCTTTTCTGACGTATTTGCCGGTGGTGACGTCTTCCACTCCATCGATGAATCCATCGAAGCGAAGTGCAACGACCGATACACGGCGCTCGTCCTGCTGCACGACGCCCGGTGCACGCAAAGGCACGCTCAGAGATCGCATCTCGGCGAGCTCGGAGCGCACACCGGTCTTCTGGATTTTACCCGGACTGAATTTGACCGAGCCGTCGTCGGCATCGTCACCTTCGTAGACAGGAATGTAGTCCATCCCCATATTGTCCAGCTTCGGCTTAGGTGACGTGTCGGGAAGGCCCATCGGGTTGCGATAGTATTTGATCTTCTTCTCGTTTCCCTTGGCCATTGCTCCTGCTGATGTCCCGTCCGACATCGGGCTCATGGCCCCGCCGGATTGCATCGCAGACTGCGCCGAAACACCGAACCACCCGGACTTTCCGATCAGTACACCCGCGATACCTGCGGCTGCGATCGCCAGAACAATGCCTGGCACTCCAACAAACAACTTCATGGCGATCCTCCCGCGAGACGTTCCATCTCGGCATATTTCGTTTGCAGCTCCACTCTGAGCTTGAGCAATTCCAGTTGAACTGTGCGAAGCCGCCGCTCAGCTTCAAAAACGAGCGAAAGGTCGATTGACCCGGTCTGAAAGCCATTGCGTGCGTTCTCCACCGATGAACGCGATGGCGGCAGCTGCCGTGCCTCGTAGATCTGGACAACTTTGCGCAGCGCATCGAGGGTGAACCATGTGTCGGCAATTTCGCCCTCAATCCGCAGACGGATGGCTTCGCCGCGCGCTTGTGTGGCGCTCAGCCGCGCTGTAGCGGCGCGCTGCTCCGCATTTTTTGCCTCGTACTGGAGGGGTAACTTGATCCCGACGAGAAACTCGCCGGTGTCAGCCACACGGGGGCGCTGGACGTATTTCGCGCCAAGTGTGAGGTCGGGCACGTAATTGAGATCAGTGAGCGCCTTGGTACGTTCGGCGACATCCAGTTGGGCAATAGCCAACGCCAGCAAAGGGTTGGCTTTTCGCGCCCGCGTGAGAGTCTGCGCGAGGGTCGTGGCTTTCAAGGCGTGAAATCCTGACGGCCTTGCCAGCGGAGCCAGCGGCTGACGTCCGATCAGGGCGTTGAGCCGCGCAGCCGCAGACTTCATTTCACCCTGACGGCGCACCAGATCGCCCTCGGCGGCCGCGGCCTCGATCTCGGCCTTGATGACATCTTGCTGATCCACCGACGCCGTGCCGTAGCGCGACCGAAGAAGATTCAGAATTTCATCGAAGCGCCGCTTGATCTCCTGAGATATGCCAACCGCCTCGTAAGCCGCGTTGTATTCACCGTGAGCAGCGAAAACGCGCGCGATCAACTCCGTGACCACAGCACGCCCCTGGAATTTGGCAGCATCGGCTTCCGCCCGTGCGATGCCGCGTTCCAGTTCGTACTTGCCGCCAAGCTTGATGTCCTGCTCGATCCCCACGCGCCTTTGCGCCACGCCCTGACGATTGACGTCCCAGGCTTCGAGGATGAGGGTTGGATCGGACAGCACTCCCGCTGCGCCGATCTTGTGGATCGCCGCATCGAATTCAAGCGCTGCCGCAGCCACCGTTGGATTGAGACGGCGTGCCAGCTCAACGACGCTATCTGCTGTCGAGCCCGGTAACTGCCGGTCGATCACCGCCGGCTTCTGTGCCAGCACGTCAGCGAAGGCGACGCCGCCGCCAGTGACAACCGCACCCAATCCGCACAGCGCAGCAATCAGCGCCGAGTGGATTCCTTTGACAGGCATGATGACTCTCCTGATTTCCTCAGCAGCCGCGTAGCGGCAGCTGTTGACCATGAACGGCACGCTTCAGCCGGGCAAGCCAGCCGAAAAGTCATGCGATGGGTTGGAAAATCAGGCTCGGGGTGGTCGGGCCGGAGGCGTGGCGGCAAGGCTCGCAAGCTGGCTGTCGCCCTCTACGCCGTATCGGGTCCATTCGACGGCGCGGATCAATGCCACATCTGATGCTGCAGGCAATACCTGAGAGCACAAGGAAACGCATGCTGCCATACAGGGACAGGTCTTGTCGCAGTCCAGCTTGCCATCGTGGCAGGGCATGACCGCACCCGAATCGACAATTGAATCGCCGCCAGACATGACAACCTGGCCGATCGACATTTTCGCAGCATGATCCATGCTGGCAAAGGCACGCGGATAAACCGGGGATATGATAATCCCCAGAATCAGAACCGCACGCAGTATGGTGAATACCGACTTCATAACCGTATTATCGCATATCTCGGATAGGCCGGCAAAGGCGGCAAATGCTGATGTGATCACGATTTTGCTATGCTAGGCACAGAAGGCAACGAACTTCTGTCTTTTCTAGTCAGTCAGCGCACTGACTTGGTTTGTGTCTTTTCTAGTCAGTCAGCGCACTGACTTGGTTTGTGTCTTTGCTAGCCGGTGCAACGACTGACTGCGTTCACGCTGTTTGCGCGACAGTTGACAGACCTCAACACCAGCCAGCGATACAGCCGCTCACACGAATCTTCTGCGAAACCGCGAACCCGTGGTCTTCCGGCAACTTCACACGCACCAGCCGACTACGGTCACGCGGCCGAAACATGTTCTGGAATTCCGCCGGCAAGGCATCGGCCACCGTCAAAATCGTTTCGACTTCACCAGTAATATGGTGGGCGCCCCCGGTGACCCGGACCGGGGCGCCGGGATTAACTTTGAACAGATATATGTCCGGCAGATACGCTATGATGTACGCTTGTCCGCTATTGATCTGCAACAACTCGTCGCCGACCTTTACCACTTGCCCAGCGACTGGAATCCTGGCGCCGACGGATCCAGCTACTTTCGCCTTCATGATCCCATTGTCGTAAAAATTCTCTAGTTGAACGAGAGCCGCCTGGACCTTGGTGCGTGAACGCTCAACAAGCGTCAATTCTTCGACCAACGCGTCAGATTGTCCTTTGAGTTCAATGAGGCGGGAAACGGCTCCATATTCGGAAGTGAGGGCCTGATCCATTCGTTGCGCGGAAACGAGGCCACGTTCGGTGATCGTATCAAGGCGACCCGTTTGTGTATTGCTCTCGCTCGCATGACGTTGCGCGAGAGGTAACAACGACACAACAGTGGCCCGCCTATTCCGTAACTGCGTCTCGCGAATGGCTAATTCCGAAGCGCGCGCCGACAGTTCCGAAATGTCTTTCAGCATCTCGGCCGATTCCAGCTCGACCAGAATCGATCC
>JAKFUP010000054.1 GCA_021732625.1 Hyphomicrobiales bacterium | reverse complement strand
GGTCAACGTCAATGGCGGCGCAATCGCGATCGGTCACCCGATAGGTGCGTCCGGCGCACGCGTTCTGGTCACGCTGTTGCACGAGATGCAAAAGCGCGACGCGAAGAAGGGCCTTGCCACACTTTGCATCGGCGGCGGCATGGGCATCGCACTCTGCGTGGAGCGCTAAGCCTTTCGCATTCCGTGCAAGCGCACTGCACAACGTGAGATCACAATGCCCGGCTTCGCGCCGGGCATTTGTTTGTGTCGGTCTGGTTCTTTTCAGTTTGGTCTTGCAGTCGGCTGAATTGGCCGAAATACTTCTGCGAACAAGAAACATCAAAAGTTTAGAGGGAGAGTTCACAATGGCACGCGTTGCATTGGTTACAGGCGGCACGCGCGGGATAGGCTCCGCGATCAGCAAGGCGCTGAAAGCCGCCGGCTACACGGTTGCGGCGAGCTATGCCGGCAACGATGCGGCAGCCGAAGCTTTCAAAAAAGATACCGGTATTCCGGTCTACAAATGGGACGTCGCATCGTTCGATGCATGTGCGGCCGGCGTGAAGAAAGTGGAGGCCGATATTGGCCCCGTGGATGTGCTGATCAACAACGCCGGCATCACCAAGGACGGCGCCTTCCACAAGATGACGGTCGATCAGTGGAATGCGGTGATCAACACCAACCTCGGCTCGCTGTTCAACATGACCCGTCAGGTCATCGAAGGCATGCGTGCGCGCAAGTTCGGGCGTGTCATCAACATCTCCTCGATCAACGGCCAGAAAGGTCAGTTCGGTCAGGTGAACTATTCTGCGGCGAAAGCCGGCGACATCGGTTTCACCAAGGCGCTGGCGCTCGAAAACGCCAAGGGCGGCATTACCGTCAACGTGATCTGTCCCGGCTACATCAATACCGAAATGGTACAGGCCGTGCCGAAGGAGGTGCTGGAAAAGAGCATCCTGCCGCAGATCCCGACCAACCGGCTCGGTGAGCCCGAGGAAATCGCGCGCGCCGTTGTCTTCCTCGCCGCCGATGAAGCCGGCGCCATCACCGGCTCGACGCTGTCGATCAACGGCGGCCAGTATATGGTGTAAGGTCTTTGCACTGTCATTGCGAGGAGTGTAGCGACGAAACAATCCAGCTTTTGATTGTTATCTGGATTGCTTCGCTTCGCTCGCAATGACGATGTCTTCTTCTCGCGCCACGCTGATTGGTCTCATCGCGATCCTGTTGTGGTCGCTGCTGGCGGCGCTTACGGTCGCCACTGGGCGCGTGCCGCCGTTGCAGCTTGCGGCCATGACATTTGCGATTGGCGCAATAATCGGTCCGCTGATGTGGTTGTGGCGGCCGGAGGGATGGCGTTCGTTGCGCCAACCGATCGCGGCATGGGCGCTCGGTGTTGGCGGCCTGTTCGGCTATCACGCGCTGTACTTCGTGGCGCTGAGGCTTGCTCCGCCTGCGGAGGCGGGGCTTTTGAATTATCTCTGGCCGCTCTTGATCGTGCTGTTCTCGTCGTTGCTGCCAGGTGAGCGGCTCGCGATGCATCACGTCATCGGCGCTTGCCTTGGCCTGATCGGCACGGTGTTGCTGTTCGCCGGCAACAGCTCGCTCAATTATCAGTCTGGCCAATTGCCGGGGCTGCTTGCGGCCTTTATCGCGGCGTTCGTATGGGCTGGTTACTCTGTGCTTTCACGGCGCATGGCGTCGGTACCGACCGATGCCGTGGCAGGATTCTGTCTTGCGACTGCGATCCTGTCCGCCATCATCCACCTCGCGATCGAGGTAACCGTCTGGCCGGAAACGCTGACGCAGTGGCTCGCCATTGCGGCGCTGGGAATTGGTCCGGTCGGCATCGCGTTCTATGTCTGGGACATCGGCATGAAACGGGGCGATATTCGCGTGCTCGGCGCAGCGTCCTATGCGACGCCGTTGCTATCGACCGGATTTTTGATTCTCGCAGGCTTTGCGAAACCGTCAGCGACGCTGGCCGTCGCTGCCTTGCTTATCGCCGCCGGCGGATTGATTGCGGCGCGGGATATGCTGAGACGCGGCTAACAACGAGCCGGGCAGACAGATCATGCGGCAATGCTAAGATTCTGGAGTCCAACCCGGCGGCGCGAGTTCAAAACTCTCGAACTGAAAACCGGGCGCGACCGTGCAGCTCGCCAGCGTCCAGTCGCCGAGACTTTCCGCTGCCTGCCAGGCGTGAGCCGGTACGATCGCTTGCGGCATTTCGCCTGACATCAAGTCTCGACCGAGTAACAATGCCCGTTGGCCGCCGGCGTCGGCGATCCGCAGCTCCAGCGGCGCGCCGGCATGATAGTGCCAGATTTCAACTGCATCGACACGATGCCAGTGCGATCGTTCGCCTTCCGCGAGCAGAAAGTAGATCGCAGTCGATGCCGCGCGTCCGTTGGCGTCGGTGCGTTCGTCGCGAAACGTTTCGCGATAATGCCCGCCTTCCGGATGCGGCTTGAGGCCGAGCTGCAAAACGATCTCGGCCGCGGTGAGGGACTGCTCTAGGTCCATCAGGATTTGTTCTTGCGTTCGCGCAACTCACCGAACACCTCGACTGCCGGTTTGCCTGCGAATCCAATAGCCGATGCGACTGATGGCTGATCGGCGCGCAGGAAGATATTGGTTTCTTTCTCCTCGCCGATGGTGGTCGGGACGGTTGGCTGGTTGGCGGCGCGCAGCTTTGTCACCTGATCGGCGCGCGCTTTCAGTGCGGCATTGTCCTTGTCGATGCCTAGCGCAAACTTCACGTTCGACTGGGTGTATTCGTGCCCGCAGTAAATTCGTGTTGTGTCGGGGAGGGCGCGCAGCTTGAGCAGCGACTCCCACATCATCGGATAAGTACCCTCGAACACCCGCCCGCAGCCGATCGAGAATAATGTATCGGCGACGAAAGCCGCTTTCTCGGAATCGAAAATATAGGAAATGTGGTCGAGCGTATGGCCGGGCGTTTCCAGCACGCGCGCCGATAGATTGCCAACGCGCACCGTGTCGCCTTGCTTCACGCGCTCATCGGCGTTTGCATAATTGGCGGTCTGATCGTGCGGAGCGACGACGCGGCAGTTGTATTTCGCTTTCAGTTCGGCGACGCCGCCGACATGATCTGCGTGGTGGTGCGTCAACAGAATATCGGTGAGCGTCCAGCCTTCGCGTTGCAATGCCTTCACGATCGGGCCGGCCTCTGGCGCATCGATCGACGCCGTTGCCTTGCTGACCGGATCGTGAATCAGATAGCCGAAGTTATCTGACAGGCAGTTGAACAGGCGAATTTCGGCGGCCATGATGTCTCCGTGGATTGTGGTCTTGTGCCCTGCCATTTAACACAGGCTGCGTGGCGGGCGAAGTGCGGCAAACGGGCTGCGATCTTGCTGTGCGGGAGATGCCTGCAAGCCTGTGCTGTGCTATATCAGTTCCGATGACAATCGATGTAATCGATCTGCGCAATTTCTACTCGCAGCCCCTCGGCATTGTGGCGCGGCGTCTGATCAATCGCGGTATCCGCGCGCGTTGGCCCGATGCGCAGGGCTTGCGGGTGCTTGGGCTTGGTTATCCGACGCCGTATCTAGGGTTGTTTCGCGAAGATGCCGAGCGCTGCGTGGCGCTGATGCCGGCGGCACAGGGCGTGCTGAAATGGCCGACAGCGAGACCGACGCTGGCGACGCTGGTCGATGAATTCTCGCTGCCGCTGCCCGATGCCACCGCTGATCGCATCCTGCTTGTCCATGCGCTGGAGATGTCGACCGATCCGGAAAATCTGTTGCGCGAAGTTTGGCGCGTGCTTGCACCGTCGGGGCGGATGATCGCGATCATCCCCAATCGCCGTGGCGTCTGGACGCGAACCGACAACACGCCATTCGGGCACGGAAGGCCTTATTCGCGTTCGCAGATCACGCAGCTGTTGCGGCAAACATGGTTCACGCCGTCGGCATGGGACGAAGCGTTGTTCGTACCACCGCTGCGCAGCAGCTGGTTCCTGCGCTCGGCGTTGGCATGGGAGCGGGTCGGCGCGGCGATGTCGTTGCCGTTCGCCGGCGTTCATATCGTCGAAGCCACCAAACAGGTCTATCGCGCGATCCCCGCGCGGCGTGAGCACACGCGCCTCGTACCGGCGCTCGATCCGGTACTGGTGCCGTCATCGATCCGCCGTGAAAGAGCGCCGGCGGCTTCTGACGTCAAGTAGCAAGGCCTGAGAAAATTCCGCTGCTATTCGCCGCGGTTGAAATCATCACCGGCTGGCTGCGGTGCCGATCCCTCCGGTCGCGGACCGGGGCGGCGGCGGCGGCGCGGAAAGCGCTCTGTGCGTTCACCGGGCTGTCCGTTGGCTTCAAAACCATTGCTGGCTGGCTGTGCCCCCCCGGTAATGAACGAGGGCAGGCGATCAACGTCTCCAGCTGACTCGCTCGGTTGAATGACCGGTTGCGGCTGATGTTGCGGTTGCGGACGATGATGCTCGCGATTTTGATGCTGCTCGCGTGGCTGATAAGGTTGTTCGGAGCGCTGCTCGCGCGGCGGAAACGGCTGATGCTGCGGCTGCTGTTGTTGCGGCTGATTGACGAAGCCCGGCTCCGCGCCAAAGTTCGAGTAGCCGTCGCTCTCGCCTTCGTCGCTGTTATCGGCAGCTTCAGTGCTGTTGTTATTGTCGATACGGGGTTGCTGTTGATTCTGCCGGAACTGCTCCTGAGCCGCGGCGATCAGGCGGAAATAATGTTCAGCATGCTGATAATAGTTTTCGGCGGCAACCGGATCGCCGGAGCTGCGGGCATCGCGCGCAAGCTGGACATACTTCTCTGCGACGTGCGATGCAGTTCCGCGGATCTTGATATCGGGGCCGTTGGAGTCGAACACCCGGGTCATCGGGTTCTGACTGCGGCGGTGATTGTTGTTATTATTATTGTTGTTGCGATTGTTGTTATTATTGTTGTTACGCATCCGCTTGTTATTGTTGTTTTGACCGTTTCTCATATCTCGCCTTTTTGAAAAATCCGATTTGCTGCTGATGCTTGGCCACTGACATCGCGGAGGGGACCTGCCCATCCGCATTACGCCCATTCCCGGTTCGTGCCCGTGCCACGACACATGATCGTCATCGTCAAAGGAAACCGCGTGACGCGATGATGCGTCTGCAGCGTCATTCGGCTTGCCGAAACAAGCTCAAACTTCTGGCCTTTGAGCTGACGATCGCAATATCAGGCTTTCGTTCACTTCGCGGTCTCAAGCTGCGTAGCTGTTTCAGCCATCGCGCTCGACATAACCTGCCCTTGAGGAACCTTTCGTTCGGTGGATTTCGCGCTCTTGCGCTCTCTGGCTGTCACCCGCGGTTACCGCGGCACCAGGCTCCTGAACCGACGTTGTGGCTGGAACCTAGTCGTTTCGGGAGGATATTCCAAGCGGTTTTTTTGCCGCGTGAGAACCTTCTAAACAGTTGGTTTCCAAGCAACCATGGCTCGTAGGACACCAGCCAGATCCGGCCTTGCGGCAGCTTCAGGAACCAGCCCGGAAGCGGCCATGATCCGTTCCACGTCTGCAGCCTGGCCGATACCAACCTCGACCACAAGCGCCCCGCCAGGCTTCAGGATGCCGGGCGCCTGCGCAGCGATGATTCGATATGCATCGAGCCCGTCCACACCGCCATCGAGGGCAAGGCGCGGATCGTGGTCGCGGACATCCATCGCAAGCGCCTCGATATCCGCAGAGCGGATGTAAGGCGGATTGGAGACGACGAGATCGAATGGACCGTCGAGAGCCGCGGCGTAATCGCTTGTGATCAACGCAATGCGATCTGACAGGCCATGCAGTTCTGCATTGGTTTGCGCGGTCTGCAGTGCGTCTTCGCTCAAGTCAGTGCCGACGCCCGTTGCATTCGGTAACTCGATCAGCAGTGCGAGCAGGATTGCGCCGCTTCCAGTGCCGAGATCGGCGATGCGATAGCGGCCGTGGTTTACAGGCATCGCGCGCAGCAGGCCGAGCGCTGTCTCGACAATGGTTTCCGTATCGGACCGCGGGATCAGCGTTGCGGGCGAGAGTGTAAGCCGCAGGCCCCAGAATTCCTGCTCACCAAGAATGCGGGCGACAGGCTCGCCTGCGATTCGGCGCGCTGCAAAAAGTTCGGCCGTTTTGGCCTCAGTTGAATTGAGCTGCCGCGTCCCTTCCGTGACCATTTGTGTCAGATCAAAATTGGTTGCTGCGCCAATGAGCAGGCGCGCATCCAGTTCAGGGCTGTCGATACTGGCCGCTGCAAGTCGAGCCGCCAAGCTGCGGCGTGCAGCATCGATCGTGAGACCGTCCATCGTGCGCGGCGCGGTCAAGCGCCCGCCGCGGCCAGCAAGGCCGCCTGATGTTCCGTGGTCAACGCGTCCACGAGTTCGCCGAGAGCATCGCCGGCAATGACTTGTGGCAGCTTGTAGAGCGTCAGATTGATGCGGTGATCGGTGACGCGGCCTTGCGGGAAATTATAGGTGCGGATGCGCTCCGACCGGTCCCCGGAGCCGACCTGACCACGCCGCTCGGCGGACCGTTCCGCATCGAGCTTCTGCTTTTCCGCATCGTAAATGCGCGAGCGCAGGATGTTCATTGCCGAAGCGCGATTCTTGTGCTGCGAGCGGCTGTCTTGCATCATCACGACGATGCCAGTCGGAAGATGAGTGATGCGGATCGCCGATTCGGTCTTGTTGACGTGCTGGCCGCCGGCGCCCTGCGCGCGCATGGTCTCGATTCGCAGATCGTCGTTCTTGATTGCGACATCCACCTCTTCGACTTCGGGCAATACGGCCACTGTCGCGGCTGAGGTGTGGATGCGCCCTTGCGTCTCGGTGTCCGGTACGCGCTGCACCCGATGCACGCCGGATTCGAATTTCAGCTTGGCGAACGCGCCGCGGCCCTGCACATCGGCGACGATTTCCTTGTAGCCGCCCATGGTGCCGTCGCTGGCCGATACGACCTCGACCTTCCAGCCTTGCAACGTCGCGAAGCGTTCGTACATCCGGAACAGATCGCCCGCGAACAGTGAGGCTTCGTCGCCGCCAGTGCCAGCTCGGATTTCCAGCACGACGCTGCGCTCGTCCATCGCGTCCTTTGGCAGGAGAGCGACGCGGATATCCTGCGCAAGCTGGGCTTCGCGCGTCTCAAGCTCGGGGCGCTCGGCTTCTGCCATCGCCCGC
>JAKFUP010000143.1 GCA_021732625.1 Hyphomicrobiales bacterium | reverse complement strand
GGCATGTTTGCATTAGAGAAAGCCTAGATCATGCCATTCACGACGTGCAATCCGGTCGGCAACTGCGATAAGGCAACTGTATGAGCGTCGCTGCACAGGCCTGGCCGACTGAAATCCGGCTCGCAAAAGACAAGCGCACGCTTCACGTCGCATTCGATGACGGTGCGGCCTATGCGTTGACTGCGGAACTATTGCGGGTGATGTCGCCGTCGGCGGAAGTACAGGGTCATTCGGAAGCCGAGCGCAAGACGGTCGGCGGCAAGCGCAACGTGCAAATCCTTTTGATCGATGCGGTCGGCAACTATGCCATTCGCATCGGCTTCGATGACATGCACAGCACCGGCATCTATTCTTGGCCATTTCTGCACGAGACCGGCCGCAATGCCGGAAAACTGTTCGACAATTATCTCGACGATCTCGCCGCCAAGGGCCTTGATCGCGACAAGCCAGGAATGCGCTGAAACAGCGGGCCGCCGCCGCGCGATTGCCTGTTACAGCACGCCGTCGTCTGGATTTGGTGGCTTCATCAACGAGAACATCTCATCGACTGTCGCCATTGCGGCAGTTCTCACGCGCTCGGTGTTGTCGAGACCCGCAATGTTGATACCGCGAACGATCGCGCGAATCTCGTCGCGAAAATCCGTCAGAAAACGCAGCGGATCGGGCGAGTTGTTGGCGACACGAGCGATCAGTCCCGTAATCAGAATCTGACAAGCGATCATGCGGCCGTTGATTTCGTCCATGGGTCATCCGGAATGTTGGTGCGACTTTCGGGTGTCCGCGTAAATCACGTTATGCGGTGTCTCCAAAGTAGAATGCCTCTTGATCGCAGGACTGGCCGATACGTTCGCACCTCTCCGCCCGATTGCTGTCGCGTATCAGCGGTAGTTTGAAGTTTCACTTTGACTTAGAACGAGTCCAGTCTGGAATGAATCCAGTCTGGAGAGGTTCAAGTTTTCTGAGTCGCGATTTAGCCCGATTCAAATTGACTGGCCGGGCTGCCCCCCTTAGGCGTGAAATCCAATTGGAATGTCGCAATCTTTTTTCTCCGACGGGAGATTGCGTTTGGAAGTATTGGGGCAAGTTCAATGAGCAAAGTCAAAGCGCCGCGTTTTTTGCGCTCGTCCTTCACCGTCTCCGCTGACCTGTATCAATCAACCGCGCCGCGCACCGCGGCGGTTGCCGGATTGATCGCCGCGGCCTCAATTTCCACGGCCGCCGAAGCTCAACAAACCCCGTTGTCGCCGGTGACTGTCGATGCCCCGACCGCGCGGCCGCGGCCGGCGGTTCGTCCCAATGCCGCGCAGGTCCGCGCGCGTACCGCAATCCGCCGCGCCGCAAGGCGGCAGCAGATCGCGCAGCAAGCCCCGGTCCCGTTTCCGAACGCGGGCGGTCTGAGCGCGCCGGACGCCAATCCCTACGCGGACCCCAACGCGCCGTACAAGGCAGACCGGGTTGCGTCGAACAAGTTCACCGAGCCGCTGCTGAACACGCCGCGAACGGTGACTGTGCTCACCAAGGAGCTTCTCGCCGATAAGAACACGACCACGCTGCGCGACACGATTCGCACCACGGCGGGCGTCACGCTTGGAACGGGTGAAGGCGGCAACGCTTTTGGCGACCGCTTCTTCATTCGCGGCTTTGACGTCCGCAACGACATATTCGTCGATGGCGTGCGCGATCCGGGCGTCAGCGTTCGTGAAAACTTCTTCACCGAGCAGGTGGAAATCCTGCGCGGCCCGGCCTCTTCCTTCGCGGGCCGTGGCACCACTGGTGGTGCCATCAACATCGTCACCAAGCAGGCGACTGACCGGAATTTCTACAACGCGGAAACCGCCTTCGGCACCGAAGGCACCAAGCGCGTCACGGTCGACGTCAACCAGGTGATCACGCCAACCTTCTCGGTACGTGCCAACGGCTTATTCCAGGACGGCGCGGTTGCCGGCCGTGATTTCATCAAAGATGATCGCTGGGGCGGGTTGCTCGCGGCGAAGTGGACGCCTACCGATACGATCAAGGTTACGGCCAGTTACATTCACACCGATATCAACGGTACGCCTGATTTCGGCGTTCCGTACTATCGGCCGGGTCCAACCAATCCTTACCGCGTCGCCGGCGCGCCGGTCACCGAAGTTGGCGTTCCACGAAATACTTTCTACGGCTTCGTCAACCGCGACTTCTTCAAGGTTCAGCAGGACATCGGAACCGCGAACATCGAGGTTAAATTTACACCCGACATCACCTTCAACAGCAAGTTCCGGGCGCAGCGCTCTGTTCTCGATTACGTCGGAACGCTACCTGAAGGTCCGAACGTCACCAACGCCAATCCGCGGCTGTGGACGGTCAACGCCAATCCGCAAAGCCGCTATCAGACGACTGAGGTGCTGGCCAACCAGACCGACTTGACGCTTAAGTTCGATACCGGACCGGTCAAGCATACAACTGTCGTCGGCGTCGAAGTATCAAGCGAGCGCCTCAGTCTCGATAACTACGTTGGTCTGCAATCCGAACAGCTGATCGGCACAGCTAACGGTGCGGTTCAGGGCGTCAATATCTTCGCTCCGCAATTTACCTTCCTGTCCTTCCCCGATCCTCAGCGGCGCGGGCAGCCGACCAAGGTGCCGATCGACACTGCAAGCACCTACCTGATCGAGACTGCCAACTATCAGGATTTCATTATCCTCAATGGCGGCGTGCGCTACGATGACTATCGGGTGAGGGTCACAAACTTTGCAGGCCAGAGCATTGCTGCCGGCAATGGTCTCGTGAACTACAACGGCGGCATTATCGTCAAGCCGTTGCCAATTGCGAGCATTTATGCGGCCTATGCCACGTCGTCCAATCCTGTCGGTGCCGAATTCGATGGCAACTCGACGCTGTACGGTGGGTTGAATCCGGCGGCGACGGTCAACCAGATTTTTGGGCCTGAGCGAAACAAGGCCTACGAAGTCGGCACCAAGTGGGAACTCTTCGATCGTCGCGTTCTGGCGACCGCGGCCCTGTTCCGTACTGAGAAAGCAAATGCGCGCGAGGTCTATCCTGGCGCGTTCAACGCAAACACCAATCCGCTCGGTGGTACGATCTACGCCGGTGCCGCCTATCACATCGAGGGCATCGATCTGTCAATCGGCGGCAAGATCACAGACAAATGGAGCGTGTTCGGTGGCCTCGTCGTCTTCCAGTCGGAGGTCGAGAAATCTAACATTCCCCGAGTTGCGTCATCGCCTTTCGCCAGCAACGTCGGTCTGCGGCTTGCCAACGTCGCGCATGAATCGTTCAACCTGCTGAGCAAGTACAATTTCACCGACAAGTTCGAGCTCGGTGGTCAGGCGACTTACGCGTCGAAGATTTACGGCGGCACGCTCGCTGCCAATACCGGCACCGAGATTCCCTCGCATTGGCGCTTCGATGCGTTTATCGAATACAAAGTCGACAAGAACGTCACGGCCAAGGTGTTCGTGAACAACCTCACCAACGAGCGTTATTACGAAGCCCTCTATCAAAGCGCGACACCGTTCGTGTTCCTGGCGCCGGGCCGATCGGGAACGTTCGTTGTCAGTGGAAAGTTTTAACCTTGCTGGTCTGCGTTCCTAATGTTCTGAGCAAGGATGATGTGGCGGATTTCCGCTGCATCATGGACGGAGCTGACTGGGAGGACGGGCGGTCGACTGCGGGCGCGCAGTCGGCGCTGGTCAAGAAGAACGAGCAGTTGCCGCCGGACAGTGCGATCGCTCGCCAGCTCGGCGATCGCATCCTCAAGGCGCTCACTGCCAATCCGCGGTTCGTATCAGCAGCTATCCCGCTGCGGATATTCCCGCCGCTGTTCAATCGCTATGCCGCCGCCGACAGTCATCATTTCGGTATTCACGTCGATAATGCGGTTCGTGGCGACTACCTGACCGGTATGCGCATCCGCACCGACTTGTCGGTGACTTTGTTTCTGTCGGAACCCGATGAATACGATGGCGGCGAGCTCGTCATAGAAGATTTTTATGGAGCTCATGAGATCAAGCTATCGGCCGGAGATCTTGTGCTTTATCCGGCCTCTAGCCTGCATATGGTCACTCCCGTCACGCGAGGTATGCGTGCGGCGTCTTTCTTCTGGCTGCAGAGCATGGTACGGGACGCTCATGCGCGGAGCCTGATCTTCGATCTCGATAGCGCGATTCAGAATTTGGTCGATCGGCTTGGCCGCGACGACCCGGAGACGGTGAAGCTCACCGGCATCTACCACAATCTGATCCGTTATTGGGCAGAGGTATGAACGTCAAAACAACAGGCATACTCCGGATATCGCTGCTGGCTTTTGTATTTGCAATAGCGGCGGCGCCGGCCATCGTTGCTCAGCAATCTGTCTCGCCGCCTCAAGCAACATCGCCCGTCGCCCAGCCACAAGCAGCACCTGCAGTCCAGTCAGCGCCAGCGGTGGATGCAACCATCGGAACCACCGAAGCTGCGCGTCCGGGTAAGGCTTTAGTGGTGCCGAAGGATCTGTCGCCCTGGACCATGTTTCAGTCGGCGGACTGGCTGGTCAAATCGGTGATGATCGGCCTCGCATTCGCATCGGTGCTGACATGGACGATCCTGGTCGCCAAATCGATCGAACTGCTGTTGGCGAAGCGCCGCGTGATTCGTGATTTGACCGATACGGTTGAGGCGCGGTCGCTGGCTGACGCGCAGCGTCTGAGTTCGGGACGAGGTGTGTTGTCTGCATTTCTGGACGCCGCGCTGCGCGAGGCGCGGCAATCGGCCGGTGTCTCCAGCGATCAGGGCATTCGGGAACGCGCCGCATCGAGCTTCGCTGAAATCACCCGCGCGGAAGCCCGCCGCATCCGTCTCGGCATGGGCATGCTCGCCACCATCGGTTCGACCTCGCCATTTGTCGGCCTGTTCGGCACGGTGTGGGGCATCATGAACAGCTTCATCGGCATCTCGAAGGCTCAGACAACCAATCTCGCGGTGGTTGCGCCCGGTATTGCCGAGGCGTTGCTTGCAACTGCCATTGGACTTGTCGCGGCGATCCCGGCGGTCATCATTTACAATCACTTCTCGCGCGTGACGAAAACCTATCTCGAAATTGTCAGCCGCGCATCCGGCACTGCGGGCCGGCTGCTGTCGCGCGATCTCGATCTCGATCGCGCTCACGGTGGCGGCACACTGTCACGCGCCGCGGAGTAGCGTCATGGCGATGTCGGTCGGCACGGAAGACGACGGCGACGATTTCGGCGAAACCCACGAGATCAATGTCACGCCTTTCATCGACGTGATGCTCGTGCTGCTGATCATCTTCATGGTGGCGGCGCCGCTCTCTACCGTTGATCTGCCGATCGATCTGCCGACATCGACCGCGCAGCCGCAGAAGAAGCCGGACAAACCGACCTACGTCACCATCAAGCCCGACCTCGCGGTTGCGATCGGCGAAAACATCGTAAAGCGCGTCGAGTTGGTGAAGGTGCTCGATAAGGTTGTCGATACCACTGGCAAGGATCGCCGTATTTTCCTGCGCGCGGATCGCGCGGTTCCCTACGGCGAGATGATGGACGTGCTGGAAATCCTGCGCGCCGGGGGCTATCTGAAGGTAGCTTTGGTGGCGCTTGAAGGTGCTCCCGATCCGGCCGCCGTTCCGCAGGCCAACCAACCGCAGCCAAAACCGTAAGTACCCCGATGGTGGATTTCGACAGCAACGGCATCGGAAAAGATCAGGTCCGTCTCTGGACCTTCGGCGCCGTCTGCGCCGTCGCGCTCCATGTTGGCCTCGTCGCGTTTGCGGTCGCCAGTTTTCAGAACAATGAAGCCGACGACGATCTTGGCGCACTTGCGCTTGAGATCGGTGTTGAACTGGCGTCGCCGAAACTGGAGCCGACCGATCTGCCGCCCGGCCCGTCAAGCGAAGCGTCCGCGGCGTCGCCCGCCGTCTCCGCGCAGGAAGCGCAGGTGAAGCCGACCGATTTGCCGAAAGCGGCTGCGACGGACACCGACGATCCGGATCGGCTGGTGACGGAAAACGAAACGCAAAGGCCGAAGGAAGAAACGCCTGAGATTACGGCCGTACAGGCGGCTGCGTCTCAGGAATCGGTGGCTTCGGAGGCGACTGCTCCGCCGAGCCTCGATAACGTGCCGGAGTCAGATCGTTCGGTTGCGCCTGCCCAAGGCACCGGCGATAGCCGCCGCCGCGCCAAGCTGACGTGGCAGAAGGAGCTCAGCGCCCATTTCAACAGGCACAAACGCTACCCGCAAGATCGCTCGCAGCAGGCGGCCGAAATCGTCGTCAGCTTCCTGCTCGATCGCACCGGCCACGTGCTGTCGACCAGTATCGTCAAAAGCTCTGGCGACAAGTCGTTCGACGAAGCGGCGATTGCCATGCTGCGCCGGTCGGATCCGGTGCCGCCACCGCCGCCGCTGGTTGCCGACGACGGCCTGAGCTTCACGCTCCCGGTGAGCTTCCGCGTCAAGGGGCGGAGTGGCTAATCGTCATTGCGAGCGAAGCGAAGCAATCCAGAGTCACGAGGCAAGACTGGATTGCTTCGCTTCGCTCCTCGCAATGACGGACTAACAAGCAGCCACCACAAAATTTCGAGTTTGTGTATCACGCTGTGGCCTGAACCGACGGCCGCTGCTTGATGCGCTCGAACCACGCGACGATGTTCGCATTCGATGGATCGATCGGCTGCCCGGCGCCTGAGAAGAAATCCAGCCACACGAACAGCAGCATATCGGCGAGCGTAAAACGCTTGCCACAGATGAATTCGTGTCCAGCGATCTGACCGTCGAGCCATTTGATGCGGTCCTGCGCGATCTTTTTCATTCCGGCGGACGCTTCCGGCACGGTCACGATGCGTTTTGCGAAAAATTTTTCCGCCTCGCCGAAGCGATAGCCGTTTGCGGTCGGCTCGCAGATATTAAGGTCGATCCGCCGCGTCCACATCCGGCATTCGGCGCGCTCCTCGGCCGTCGAGCCGATCAAAGCGGGAGAGGGGTGTTTCTCTTCGAGATACTCGCAGATCGCGGTGATCTCGCAGAGAAAGCTACCGCTATCGAGTTCAAGCGCCGGCGTCTGGCCGTGCGGATTGCGCTTGAGGTGTTCGCCCTGCCGATTTTCGCCGCCGCGCAGATCAACGGCCTCCAGCGGAATCGAGATGCCTTTCTCCGCAATGAACATGCGCACCAGACGCGGATTGGGACCGACCGAATTGTAAAGTTTCATGACGCTTCCTCTTCGATTCCTGTTGTTGCTTATCGGGTTTCCTCGTGAGCATCGTGCC
>JAKFUP010000042.1 GCA_021732625.1 Hyphomicrobiales bacterium | reverse complement strand
TGGCTGCCGTAGCCGACGATGCAAACCTTCTTGCCCTTGATGAGATTGATGTCCGCATCCCGATCGTAATAAACGCGCATGGTCGTTCCTCTATTCGGCGGTGCAATACCCCTGCCCGCCCGTTGTCGAATGGCCGCTTTATCGCGTATCCCGCAAAAGTGGAAACCGGTTTTGCGATCAGAATACGCGCCAATGCTCTAGAGCGGCTGGTGGGTCCAGACAAGCCCGAAAGCCCATCCGGACGGTGACTTTGTGCATGGCGGCATGCGGCAAGGCGGGAGGTCATTGGCGGCGCTCCGCAAGGCGTTGCGCAATTTCGACGATCACCGCGAACGCTGTATCCGCATCCGCTTCGGTCATGTCGAATGAGCCGGCCTGAAAGCGGATCACGGACTGGCCATCCACTTTGGTCTGCGTCAGATAGATGCGGCCGTCATCGTTGATCGCGCCGACCAGTTTGAGATTATGCGCATCGAGATCGGCGACACCCTTCGGCTCATGCCGGAACGAGAACAGCGACAGCATCGGCGGCGTAGCGATGCGGAAATCCGGCGTCGCCGCGAGACGCGCAGCGATACCCTGCGACCAGCGCACATGATTGCGGATCATCGTGCGCAAACCTTCGAGACCATAAGCACGCAGCAGGAACCAGATTTTCAGCGCGCGGAAACGGCGCCCCAGCGGTACCGACCATTCGGAATAGTTGATGATGCCGTCGTGACCGTGGGTTTTCAGAAACTCCGGCTGGATCGCCAGTGTTTTCACCAGACTGTCCGGATCGCGCAGGAAATGCGCCGAGCAATCGAACTGCGCACCGAGCCATTTGTGCGGATTGAACACCACCGAGTCCGCTTGCTCGACACCCGCCCAGAAATGCCTAAACTCCGGACAGATCATCGCCGATCCCGCCCATGCTGCATCGACATGCACATAGAGACCGTGACGGCGCGCCACCGCACAGACCGCTGCGACATCGTCGGTGCCGCCGGTGCTGGTGCCGCCGACGGACGCGATAATTCCCGCAGGCAGCAAGCCGGCCTTCTTGTCGGCAACGATGGCTGCTTCCAGCGCGACAGGGGCCATCCCGCGGAGATCGCCCGTCACCGGAATGCGAATGAGATTGTCCTCGCCGATACCCGCGACCCAGATCGCGCGGTCGATCGAGGTATGGACCTGTCCCGAGCAGTAGATGCGCAACGGCTTCTGTCCCGACAGCCCGGCTTTGTTGCCATTCCATTTCAGCGAGCGTTCGCGCATGACGAGAACGGCGGCGAGCGTTGCCGACGATGCGGAATCCTGGATCACGCCGCTGAAGTTGTCCGGTAGCCCGAGCGCGCGGCGCAACCAATCGATCACGCGGGTTTCAAGCTCGGTTGCCGCCGGCGAGGTCTGCCACAGCATGCATTGCGCGGCCATCGCCGATACCAGTTGCTCGGCGACGATCGACGCCGGCGCGGCATTGGCCGGGAAGTAAGCAAAGAAACGCGGATGCTGCCAGTGGGTCATGCCGGGCAGGATAACCTTCTCGAAGTCGGCGAAGATCGACTCCATCGGCTCCGGCGTTTCCGGAGCAGTTGCGGGAATAGCATTGAAGATCGCACCCGGCTTGGTCTGCGCCCGCACCGGGCGATCGCGCAAACCATCGCGATAATCCGCGCTCCAGTCAGCAGCCTTGTGGCTCCAGTTGCGGAATTCGTTCTCGTTCATCCGAGCGTCTCCTTACGCGACACGAGGCAGCGTTCGCGCCCGGCCATAGAACAGCATGATGGCGATGCCCAGCACCACCGTGATCATCCCGGCCAGCCGCAGCGGCCCGAACCGTTCGCCGAACACCACCGAAGATGACAGCGATCCGACAAACGGCACCAGCAGCGCAAACGGCACGACCTGTGCTGCGGTGTAGTCACGCAACAACCCGCCCCACAGCCGATAGGCCAGACTGGTCGTCAACGCGCCCATGAAAACCACGCTGGCGATGCCGGTCAGCGACAGATTCCTCAGAGATTGCCACGCCGGTTGCACGCCGTCGGTGAACGGCACCAACGCGAGAAGCGGCAGCGCCGAGATCAGAAACAGCCACGAAAACAGATCGAACATCGGAACGTCGCGCGCCTTGCGCAGCATCAGGTTGCCGACTGCAAACATCACGGGGCACGTCATTAGAATCGCGAATGCGCCGACGCTGAAATCATAGCCGACCGTTCCACAGATCATCAGCAGGCCAATGGTTGCAATACCGATCCCGATGACCTGCGCGCGCGTGGGAATTTCCCGAAACGCAATGACTGCGAACGCGACCGTGAACAGCGCCTGACTCTGCACGATGACACTCATCAGCCCGACCGGGACGCTGTGAACGATGGCATAGGATTGCGCGAGGAACTGAAGCGTGAACAGCGGCAGGCTGATGCCGATCAGAACCAGCCAGGAAACATTGGGGCGGCGCAGAAACAAGCACGGTATTGATGCGATAGCAAAACGCACGCCGTTCATAAGCGCCGGCGACAGCTCGTCGAGCGCGAGCCGGCTCGCGATGAAGCCAAGGCCCCAGACCACGGCGACCAGAACCGCCAGCGCGATATCGACCGGCTTCATGGGATCAGACGTCGTTTCGCAACGCGCACATCAGAGCTTTCATGGAGCATGATCTTATCGGAAAACCGGTTCCCACTTTTCCGGATCATGCTCTACGCTTGCACCGGTTTCCGGCACAAGTACGTCCCATGCATCGGGCCGTGATAGTCCGCCGACTCCAGTGAGAAACCGACATCGGCGAGCAGCCGCTCGACCACCCAGCCGAAGGTCGAGTATTCGTCGCGCATGTGGGTCATCACGTCGGCGCGCGAAAAGCTGTGGTTCTTGATGTTGAAATCGGCCCACTGCTCGACGCCGCGATCAGAACCATCCGGCGCGCTGACAAACACAATATCGCGCAGAAACAGCCGTCCGCCCGGCTTCAATGCGCTGAACATCCGCGACAGCGCGACCGCCTTCCAGAAATCCGGCAGGTGATGCAGCGTGAACTCGCTCACAACGAGATCGAACGAGTTCGGCTCGTACTTGAAGCTGAGCAGGCCGGCCGATTGCGTCTTGATCGCAACCTTCATGTCTTTCGCCTGAATCTCGGCAAGCGCCAGCATCGCCGGCGAAATATCGATAGCGTGGACTTCCGCGCCCATCTGCGCCGCTTCGCAGGCGAGAATGCCGTTACCGCAGCCGATGTCGGCAACGCGTTGGCCGCGCTGCACGCCGAGCTTGGTCAGCGTCGAGCGGGCGCGGCTGCCGCTGTCGTCGGAATCGTAGATCGCCGATTGCCGCGCCACCGCGGAATCGATGCCGAGCTGCCGCCGCTCGTTATAGAACCAATCGCGCGCCAGCATGGCTTACATTCCTTCAGGACCGCGAACGATGGCAACCACACCCGTCCGCGAAACCTCGACGAGGCCGAGTGGCTTCATCAGATCGATGAATTGATCGATCTTGTTGCTGTTGCCGGTAATTTCGAACACGAAGCTTTCGGTCGATGCATCTATCACGCGCGCGCGGAACGCTTCCGCGAGACGCAGCGCCTCGACGCGAGGCTCGCCGGAGCCGCGCACTTTCACCATCGCCAGTTCGCGCTCGATCGAGCGGCCCGTCAGCGTCATATCGACGACGGTGTAGACCGGGATCATGCGGTCGAGCTGATGCTTGATCTGTTGAATCACCATCGGCGTGCCGGTGGTGACGATGGTGATGCGTGAGACGTGCTTCTGGTGTTCGGTTTCCGACACGGTGAGACTGTCAATGTTATAGCCGCGCCCCGAAAAAAGACCGATCACGCGCGCGAGCACGCCCGGCTCATTCTGCACGAGCACGGACAATGTATGAGTTTCGCTTGGCGTTTTGGTTTCTTCGAGGAAATAGGCTGATGCTGGCTGGTTCATGACAACGAGTCCTGATTTTCTATCGTCATGCCCGGCCTTGTGCCGGGCACCCACGTCTTTACGGCGCGGCCAAAAATAAGTCGTGGATGGCCGGGACGAGCCCGGCCATGACGCCGTATGTGCTGGTTGCTCGTCACACTCACACCAGTGCCTTGCCGCCGGCGAATGCGGCAGCAGTGGCTTCGTCATTGGCTTCGGCAGGCAACAGCATCTCGTTGTGCGCCTTGCCGGACGGGATCATCGGGAAGCAATTTTCCAGCGCCGCGACACGGCAGTCGAACAGCACCGGCTTTTTCACCTTGATCATTTCCTTGATCGCGCCATCGAGATCGCCGGGCTTGATCGCCTGCAGGCCGATGCAACCGAAGGCATCCGCGAGTTTGACAAAATCGGGCAGTGCCTCCGAGTACGAATGCGACAGCCGGTTGCCGTGGAGCAATTGCTGCCACTGCCGCACCATGCCCATGTACTGGTTATTGAGGATGAAGATCTTGATCGGCAATTCGTACTGAACCGCCGTCGACATTTCCTGCATCGTCATTTGGACTGAGGCATCGCCGGCGATATCGATCACCAGCGCATCGGGATGCGCGACCTGAACGCCAAGCGCGGCCGGCAATCCGTAGCCCATGGTGCCGAGCCCACCGGAGGTCATCCAGTGGTGCGGCTCGTCGAAACCGAAGAACTGCGCTGCCCACATCTGATGCTGACCGACTTCGGTGGTGATGTAGGTGTCCTTGCCGCGCGTCGCCTCGAACAGCCGCTGGATCGCGAACTGCGGCAGGATGACGTCGTTGTTCTTCCTGTAGGCCAGCGAATTGCGCGCGCGCCACGTCGCGATCTGCTGCCACCATGCCTTGACGTCCGGCTTCTTCGCTTCCGCCTTGAACACCTGCAGGATATCACCGAGCACATTGGCGCAATCGCCGATGATCGGCACATCGACGCGAATGTTCTTGTTGATCGACGATGGATCGATGTCGATGTGGATTTTCTTCGATCCCGGCGAGAACGCATCGGTGCGGCCGGTGATACGATCGTCGAAACGCGCACCGACGCACAGCATCACGTCGCAATCGTGCATCGCCATGTTGGCTTCGTAGGTGCCGTGCATGCCCAGCATGCCGAGCCAGTTGGTGCCGGTCGCGGGATACGCGCCGAGCCCCATCAGCGTCGAAGTGATCGGGAAGCCGGTTGCGGCTACCAGTTCGCGCAGCAGCTTGGATGCTTCAACGCCCGCGTTAATAACGCCGCCGCCGCTGTAGATGACCGGCCGCTTCGCGCCGGCCAGCAGCGCGACTGCTTTGCGGATTTGCGCGGCGTCGCCCTTCACGCGCGGGGCATACGACACGTGCACGTCGGATTTGCGCGGCGGATGATAGGTGCCAATCGCAAACTGCACGTCCTTCGGCACGTCAACCACCACCGGACCCGGACGGCCCGTGGTCGCGACGTAAAACGCCTCATGCAGCACCTGCGGCAAATCCTCGATCCGCCGCACCAGCCAGTTGTGCTTCGTGCAGGGGCGCGTGATGCCGACCGTGTCGCATTCCTGAAATGCGTCGTTGCCGATCAGGTGCGTCGGCACCTGCCCGGTGATGCAGACCAGCGGGATCGAATCCATCAGCGCGTCGGTCAGCGGCGTCACCATGTTGGTCGCGCCGGGACCGGAGGTCACCAGCACAACACCCGGCTTGCCGGTCGAACGTGCATAGCCTTCAGCCGCATGGCCCGCGCCCTGCTCGTGACGAACAAGGATGTGCTCGACGTCGCTCTGCTGGAAAATCTCGTCATAGATGGGAAGCACCGCGCCACCTGGATAGCCGAACAGGTGCTTGACCCCATGATCCTTGAGCGCGCGCACGATCATCGCCGCGCCGGACATTTGATTGGGGTCGTGGCTCTTGTCACTCATGGTCTGCTCCGGTGCGCCAGTCGGCGCGTCACGTCTTTGGTCAGGTTTGATTTGGGAAATAAAAAAGGGCCCCAGAGGCCCTCAACACACCGCCCGTAATGCAGGTGGCAATCAGCCACCCCCGGCGGTGTGCCAAGGTACGATAAGGGCTACTTTGGTAATTTTATTGCGCATCTTAACGAATTTCCGCCATTTGCTTGCGCGCTTATAGGCAGCGCACCACGCCGGGTCAAGGGGTTATGAGCCAACAAGGCCCTTCCTGAACCGGATCGCAGCCAGAATACGCAGAGATTCCGAATTTCGACAACTGGAGACGCAAAGGGAGCAGCTATTCGGTGGCTAGATGGCCAGAGCCTGATGCAAGCGGGCCATAGCGTCCGCCGGCTTCACCCAGTCGAACTCCGGCAGTTGGTGCCGAAACCAGGTGAATTGCCTCTTGGCGTAGTGGCGGGTGTCGGCCTGTCCAATCGCAATCGCCTCTTCCAATGGCAACTCACCACCAAGATGCTGGATCAGCGCCGGGACACCGTGCGCCTTTATCGCCGGCAACAGCGGATCGAGCTTGCGCGCGGCCAGTGCCCTCACCTCATCGAGCGCACCGGCCGCGATCATCGCCTCGAAGCGGCGATCGATCCGCGCGTAGAGTTCATCGCGGTCGGCATCCAGAAAAATCGCGGTGACGTTCTCCGGCGGCAACAGCGGCGGCAGGCCGTCGCGATGCCAGTCGGTCAGCAAGCGCCCGGTGGCTTCGACCACTTCCAGCGCGCGGGCAATGCGGGTGCGGTCGCGCGGCTTCAATCGCTCCGCCGAGACAGCATCGACACGCGCCAACTCCGCATGGAGCGCCTCGACGCCGTGTTGCTCAAGCCGTGCGCGCACGCTCTCGCGCACCTCCGGGGCAATCGGCGGCACCGCTGAAAGCCCGCGCGTCAGTGCCTTGAAATACAGCCCTGAACCGCCGATGAAAATCGGCATGCGATCCTGCGCACGCGCCTCCTCGAGAATGCGCGCGGCATCCGCAACCCACATCCCGGCCGAGCAATTCACTGCCGCGTCCTGCGTGCCGTAAAGGCGATGCGGAACGCTGGCCTCCTCCGCGACCGATGGCCGTGCGGTGAGCACACGCAAGTCCCGATAGACCTGCATCGAATCCGTATTGATGACGACACCACCGGTTTTGCGCGCAAGCTCCAGCGCCAGCGCCGACTTGCCGCTGGCGGTCGGCCCTGCGATAAGCACGGCCCTGCTCGTCTTTTCGCTACGGCTCACCTGATGTCTCTCGTCGCCACGCTCATCTGCAACCCGGCCAATCCCGCGCTCGATAGCACGATCATCGACGGCGCGCGCGCGATTCTGCCGTCGCCGGGCGCGGCCACGTGGCTGTTCGACGAGGTCGCCGCCGATATTCCGTTCGAGAGCACCGGCGACGCCCGCAGCATCGCGCAACGGTTGCGCCGGGCGATCGGCGA
>JAKFUP010000132.1 GCA_021732625.1 Hyphomicrobiales bacterium | reverse complement strand
GTGTCACCCCACCCGGCTGGCCCCTTGGCCAGCCACCCTCCCCATCAAGGGGAGGGATGGGTCAGCGTCCAATGGCTAAAACTTGCCAATGTCGAACAGCATGCCGCGCAGCATCCGGGACAAAAAAGCCTATAGCCGCCGCAACGCGACCTGCTCAACGATATGTTCCGGACCCTTCTTCAGAATCAGCGTTGCGCGCGGCCGCGTCGGCAAAATGTTTTCGTTCAGGTTTGCAAGATTGGTGCGCTCCCAAATCTCGAGCGCAGTGCTGGCCGCTTCTTCGTCTGAATAATTGGCATAGCGATTGAAATACGACCGGGGATCGGCGAACGCGGTGCTCCGCAGCGCAAGGAAACGCTCGACATACCATTCGCGAAGCACGTTCTCGTCGGCGTCGATGTAAACCGAGAAGTCGAAGAAATCGGAGACGTAAGGCACGGCCTTGCCGTCACGCGGAAGGCGTCCGGTCTGAAGGACGTTGATGCCTTCGAGGATCAGGATGTCCGGCTGATCGACCTGCACCCACTCGTTTGGAATCACGTCGTAGGTCAGATGGGAGTAGATCGGGGCGCGTACTGCGCGGCGGCCGGCCTTGAGATCCGACAGGAATTGCAGCAATGCCGTCAGGTCGTAGCTTTCGGGGAACCCCTTCTTCTGCATCAAGCCTTCGCGATCAAGCACGGCATTGGGATAGAGAAAGCCGTCCGTGGTGACGAGATCGACTTTCGGCCGCGGCGACCAGCGAGCCAGCAGCGCCTGCAGCACGCGCGCGGTGGTGGATTTGCCGACCGCCACCGAACCGGCGACGCCGATGATGTAAGGCATCTTGCGATCTTCGATGCCGAGAAATCGCCGCTGCGCAACGAACAGACGTTGCATCGCCGACACGTAGATCGACAGCAACCGCGACAACGGCAGATAGATTTCTTCGACCTCTCGCATATCGAGGCGATCGTGCATCGAGCGCAGCGCCGACACCTCGCTCGCCGCGAGAGTCATCGGCGTATCTTCACGCCGCGCGGCCCATTCGGCGCGGGTGAACAACCGGTAAGGGTTGTAAAGCTGCTCGGTACGCACATCCATTACACAAATCCCCGAGACTCAAGCCAACGAGACACAAATCAACCAAGAGCATTGTCCGCCTGCCTGAACAGGGTCCCCGAACTCATGCCTAACTGCTCTTGCGCGACGCCTTCTCCTGCAGACCGGACATTTGCGTTCGCTCGGCCAGAGCCGCCTCGACCTCGGCCAGCGTAACCCCGCGGGATTTCAAAAGCACGAGGAGATGAAACACCAGATCGGCGCTTTCGGCGATCAGTTGATGGCGATCATTCTCAACCGCGGCGATCACGGTCTCGACCGCCTCTTCGCCGAGCTTCTTGGCGCAGTGCTCCGCGCCCTTGTCGAGCAGCTTTCGGGTGTAGGACGCTTCGCCGCCCGCAGCCGCGCGGGCGTCGATGGTGTCGGCAAGGTCATGGATGGTAAAGCGCGCCAACGGCGGCATCCCCGCGCCCGTTTTCCCGGCGATGAACCGGAGGTTTAAGTGGCTGTATCATTTCTCGGCTCCGTAGGGGAGCCTAAAGTCCTGACAGGCTTAAAGGATTAGAGATCGAGCCGCATCGGCAGACCGGCCCGGACCATGTGTTCCTTGGCCTGTTGAATGGAAAACTCGCCGAAATGGAAGATCGAGGCGGCCAGCACGGCGCTGGCGTGGCCGTCGCGCACGCCCGCGACCAGATGGTCGAGATTACCGACGCCGCCTGACGCGATCACCGGCACCGGGACGCTGTCCGCGATCCTGCGCGTCAACTCGATATCGAAACCCTGGCGGGTGCCATCGCGGTCCATCGAGGTCAGCAGTATCTCGCCGGCACCGAGCGACACGACTTCCTGCGCAAATTCAACCGCATCGATGCCGGTCGAATTGCGCCCGCCATGGGTGAAAATCTCCCAGCGATCCGATCCGCCCGCCCGCGTCACGCGCTTGGCATCGATCGCGACCACGATGCACTGGTCGCCGAATTTCTCCGCAGCTTCCTTGACGAACTCGCGGCGGCTCACAGCAGCACTGTTGATCGACACTTTGTCGGCGCCGGCGCGCAGCAACGTGCGGATGTCATCCACCGTGCGCACCCCGCCGCCAACGGTCACAGGCATGAAGCAGGCTTCCGCCGTGCGCCGGACGACATCCAGAATGGTGCCGCGATTCTCGTGCGTCGCGGTGATGTCGAGAAAGGTGAGTTCATCCGCACCGGCAGCGTCATAGGCAATCGCGGCTTCGACCGGATCGCCAGCATCGCGCAGATCGACGAAATTGACGCCCTTGACGACGCGGCCGTCCTTGACGTCGAGACAGGGAATGACGCGAACTTTGAACATGGACTTCCTTCGTTTGGCTTAGGCCGCAGCTCTCGCCGCGTTGATCAGAGCCAATGCCTCAGCAGGATCGACGCGGCCATCATAGAGCGCACGTCCGGCGATGGCCCCTTCCAGCTTTTCGGCGCGCGGCGACAGCATCACATGAATGTCCTCGATGGAGGCGAGGCCCCCGGAAGCAATCACCGGGATCGAAATGCTGTCGGCCAGCGCGATGGTCGCATCCCAGTTGATGCCTTTGAGCAAACCATCGCGCGCGATATCGGTGAAAATAATCGCAGCAACACCGGCGTCTTCAAAGCGCTGCGCAATTTCAAGCGCGGTGACCTGAGAAGTTTCCGCCCAGCCTTCGACCGCGACGTTGCCATCGCGTGCATCGAGCCCGACCGCGACGCGGCCCGGATGTTTTTTCGCGGCCTCTTTCACAAACGCCGGATCACGCACCGCGGCGGTGCCGATGATGACGCGGGCAATACCCTTTGACAGCCATGTTTCCAGCGTCGCCAGATCGCGAATGCCACCGCCGAGTTGCACCGGCATCTTTACGGATTTCAGCATCCCTTCGACGGCTTGCGCGTTCATGGGCTTGCCCGCGAACGCGCCGTCGAGATCGACGACGTGGAGATATTCGAAGCCTTGTTGCTCGAACGCGCGCGCCTGCGCAGGCGGATCGGTGTTGAACACAGTGACCCGCGCCATATCGCCCTGCTGCAGGCGGACGCATTCGCCGTTCTTCAGATCGATCGCAGGAAAGAGGATCACGGCTTCCACTTCAGAAAATTGGAAATCAAGGCGAGCCCGAAGCGCTGGCTTTTCTCCGGGTGGAACTGCGTACCGATCGCAGTGTCTTTCGCGACGATCGCCGTCACCGGCCCGCCGTAGTCGGCGCGCGCAATCACATCCGCGTCGTTCGTGGCGTTGAGATGATAGGAGTGCACAAAATAGGCGTGACGGCCCTTGTCGCCGAGCGGCAGCCGCTCCAGCACCGGATGTTCGCGCAACGGCTCCAGCGTGTTCCAGCCCATGTGCGGGATCTTCAGGTTCTCGTCGCGCGGCGCGATCTTTTCCACGTCGCCGGAGATCCAGTCGAGGCCCGGCGTGGTGACATATTCCTTACCGCGCGTCGCCATCAACTGCATGCCGACACAAATGCCGAAGAACGGCCGCGCCTTGTCGCGTACCGCTTCGGTCATCGCCTGCACCATGCCATCGAGCGAATCCAGACCCTTGCGGCAATCGGCGAATGCACCGACGCCCGGCAGCACCACGCGATCGGCACGAAACACAATATCCGGATCGCGCGTCACCACAATCTTTTCCGGATTCTCCATGCCTCGCGCGGCACGCTCGAATGCTTTTGCCGCCGAGTGCAGATTGCCGGAGCCGTAGTCGATGATCGCAACGCTCAACGCGACACTCCCGGTTGCGGAAACGAGCCGATGATATCCGTCGATGAGCTGAGCGCCTGCGGCTGATAAGGTGCGGACGACGGCTGCTGCGGACCGCGATCGGCCCATGACATTGACGATGAAAGCGCAGGATTAAGACTGTCGGCGTGGCGATCGAAGAAACGCCGCTCGGCCGCTTCCTCGTCGTCCGCCACGACGACGTCGAGCTGACGCCACTTGCGGCGCGACAGCTTCCGCCGGCGCAGGCTCGCGCCTTCCAGCCCTATCAAGACCGAGAGCAGAATGAATACAATCACGTTGACACCCGAGCCGACGCCGAGCTTCGACAGGCCGAACGAAAACGCGGCCAGCAACACGATAGTGCCGAGCAGCGCCAGCCACAGCCGGTGATAGAGCATCCACAGCACCGGCGCGATCATCGCCCAGAAGTAAAAGCCGTCGCGCACGAACACATACTTGTCCGTGGTCTTTTCCATCGTGCGTTCGCCCTGCGCGGCGATGGGAGCGTGAACGGTGTAGACCGGCATGATGATGTCTCCGGTAATTTCATCGTCATTGCGAGGAGTGTAGCGACGAAGCAATCCATTCTTTCTTACGGATCTGGATTGCTTCGCTTCGCTCGCAATGACAGCCTTTCCTAAATCAAGACGGTTCTCACTGATCTAGCCGCCAAGCGTCCCCTTGGTCGACGGCACTTCATTGGCGGCACGCGGATCGATCGACGTTGCCGCCCGCAGCGCCCGCGCCAAACCCTTGAAGCAGGATTCGGCGATGTGGTGATTGTTCTCACCGTACAGCGTTTCGACGTGCAGCGTGACGCCGGCATTCATCGCAAACGCATTGAACCACTCGCGCACCAGCTCAGTGTCGAACTCGCCGACCTTGTCGCGCGGGAATTCGGTCTTGAACACCAGCACCGGACGGCCGGAAATATCGATGACGACGCGCGACAGCGTCTCGTCCATCGGCATGTGGATGCTGGCGTAACGAACGATGCCCTTCATCTCGCCGAGCGCCTGCTTCACAGCCTGGCCGAGCGCGATGCCGACGTCTTCCGTAGTGTGGTGATGATCGACATGCAGGTCGCCATCGGCCTTCACCGTGATGTCAATGCGCGAATGCCGCGCCAGAAGATCGAGCATATGGTCGAAAAAGCCAATTCCGGTGGTGACGTTCGAGACCCCGGTGCCGTCCAGATTGACGGTCACCGAAATGTCGGTCTCCTTGGTCTTGCGCTTGATGGTCGCGGTGCGCATCGAAACGGCTCTCCGGCAGGCTAAGTGAAAGAGGCTTGATTGAACGGCTCCTCTTATCAGGCCAGCCCCGCCTTCGCTACCGCGGGATGGCCGCTTTTGACGCCCAAGACGCAGATATGGTGACCAATTTTAGAGGGCATGATCCGGTCCGAAAACCGGTCCCCACTTTTCGGGATCATGCCCTTGTCCCGTGAAACCGCGCGAGATTTGCATGACGACCATTCAACCCCTAGATCAGCTTGATCGCGAGGGTTTCATGAACAGCAATTTCTCTTCTTCAGGCCACCAGAGCTGGCACGGCACCACCATCGTCACCGTCCGCAAGGGCAACAAGGTGGTGATCGGCGGCGACGGGCAGGTCTCCATCGGTCAAACAGTCATCAAGTCGAACGCCAAGAAGGTCCGCCGGCTCGGCAAAGGCGACGTGATCGGCGGCTTCGCCGGCGCCACCGCCGATGCGTTTACCTTGTTCGAGCGGCTGGAGAGCAAGCTCGAGCAGTATCCGGGGCAACTGACCCGCGCCGCCGTCGAGCTTGCCAAGGATTGGCGCACCGACCGCTATCTGCGGCGGCTGGAGGCCATGATGATCGTGGCCGACAAACAGGTTTCACTGGTGCTGACCGGCACCGGCGACGTGCTTGAGCCAGAAGCCGGCGTGATGGCGATCGGCTCAGGCGGCAACTTCGCCCTCGCCGCAGCCCGCGCGCTGGCGGATTCAGAGAAGGACGCCGAGACCATCGTGCGCCGGGCGCTGGAAATCGCAGCGGATATCTGCGTCTACACCAACCGCAACGTCACGATCGAAACGCTGGACGCAGGCTGACGTATGGTCTCGGGCGGCTACCAGTTCCGGCCGATGATGCACGACGATCTGCCGATCATTCAACGATGGCTGGGCGAACCGCATGTCATCGAATGGTGGGGAGATCCGGGTGAGCAGCTTGAACTTGTAACCGAAGACCTCGATGAACCGGCGATGCGGCAGTTTATCGTCGCGCACGATGGCGAGCCGTTCGGCTATATTCAGGCCTACGATCTGCAATCCTGGCCCGATCCAGCATTTGCAATGCATCCGAGAGGCACGCAAGCAATCGATCAGTTCATCGGCAAGCCCGGCATGATCGATCGTGGACACGGCTCGGCGTTCATTCGTCTCTTTATTGATCGGCTGACTGCGGAGGGCGCACCGCGCGTTATTACCGATCCTGACCCGAATAATCCACGGGCAGTCCGGGCCTACGAAAAAGCTGGCTTCATCAAGCAGGGTATTGTTCAAACGCGCGATGGCCCGGCACTTTTGATGGTACGCGACATATGAGTGCAACTCCGATGGCGACTGGTATCTCCGTCAAGCAGGGCGTCATTGCGGCCGCTGCGCTGCTCGTCCTGCAAGCCGCGCTGCTTTACGCGATGGGCCGGTTGCCTATTTGCGCCTGCGGCACCGTCAAGCTGTGGCACGGCGTGGTGCAGAGTTCGGAGAACTCGCAGCACATCACTGACTGGTACACATTCTCCCACATCATTCATGGCTTTCTGTTTTATGCGCTGACGTGGCTTGTGTTGCGGCGCGCACCTTGGATTGCGCGTCTATTGATCGCCATGGTGGTCGAAGGCGCGTGGGAGCTGTTGGAGAATTCCAGCTTCATCATCGACCGCTATCGCACAGCGACGATTGCGCTGGATTACTTCGGTGACAGCATCGTCAATTCGGTGTCGGATAACCTTTCCATGATCACCGGCTTCATGCTGGCGAAGACGCTGCCGGTTTGGGCAACCGTGGCGCTGGCGGTTGTTTTCGAAATTGCCGTCGGCCTGCACATCCGCGACAATCTGACCCTCAATGTCATCATGCTATTGTACCCGCTCGATGCCATCAGACAGTGGCAGACCGGGCCGCCGATCATCTAGCTTTCAAATTGCTTGCCTCCGCGTCGTTCGAGCTTACCTAAGGTCCCATGACTGACTTTTCCCCCCGCGAAATCGTCTCCGAACTTGACCGCTTCATCGTCGGTCAGGCCGATGCCAAGCGCGCTGTCTCCATTGCGTTGCGTAACCGCTGGCGGCGCTTGCAATTGACAGGCCCGCTGCGGGAGGAGGTACTGCCAAAAAACATTCTGATGATAGGGCCAACCGGTGTCGGCAAGACCGAGATCGCGCGGCGGCTGGCGCGGCTGGCCGGGGCGCCGTTCCTGAAGGTGGAAGCGACGAAATTCACCGAGGTCGGCTATGTCGGCCGCGATGTCGAGCAGATTATTCGTGACCTTGTAGAGATCGCGATAGCGCAGACTCGCGAGCGCAAACGCAAGGACGTTC
>JAKFUP010000005.1 GCA_021732625.1 Hyphomicrobiales bacterium | reverse complement strand
CGATCGTCAATCCGCGCGGCGATATCGTCGGCATAGTGACCGACGGCGATCTGCGTCGTCACATGCGGCCAGACCTGATCACCGCTCTGGTCGACGATATCATGACGAAAGACCCGAAAACGATCGGTCCTGATCTGCTCGCGAGCGAAGCACTGGAGATTCTTAACTCCCGCAAGATCACCGCGCTGATGGTGACGGAAGGCAAAAAGCCTGTCGGCATCCTGCGTCTGCACGACATCCTGCAGGCAGGCGTGGCCTAGCAGCTTTCTTCAAACCGCCGTTCGTCAAACCTCCGGGAAACGCGCGCCGATCGATTCGAGCGGAAGCTGCAAGGCATTGCAGAAATACGAAATGGTCCGGTACGCGCCGCAAAGCTGGATGATCTCCAGAATTTTGTCGCTGTCGTAATGCCGCTTGAGCGCCGCGAACTCGGCATCGGTCCAGGTTGCGCGATGATGAAGCGCATCGACCGCGGCGATCAGTGCGGCCTCGGCTTCGTTCCAGCATGACGCATCGGCCGCTCCCAGCACGGTCGCACGCACTTGCTCGTCGGTCAGTTTCGCCGGCGACTTGAAGAAGGCGATGTGAATGCCCCATTCGTACTCGCATGTGTTCAGCGCGCAGGTGCGATCGATGACGATCTCCCGCTCTTTTAAAGTCAGCGGCCCGCGATCCAGCAGACTGCCGCCGCGCAGCTTGTCCCAGGCGCGCGTGCTGGTGGCGACGGTCCGGAACAGAACCAGCGGCGGGACATCGGGCGGCATCACCTTGTCAAATTGTTCCTGAACCTGTGGCGGATAAGGCGGCTCAAGCGGCGCGATGCGTGACATAGCTCACTCCTGTGCTACAATATTCGTAGCATAATGCTACATTTTTTGTAGCACAAGACTGAAACACAGGATCAGCCATGACGAAACGGCAAGCCAGTCCGGCGAGAAGTGCGCCCCGCAAGGTGCGCGGATCGCGCACCGGCCGGCCAATCATGGCGCTGCTCGATCTGCTCGGGCGGCGCTGGACGCTTCGGATCGTGTGGGAACTGCGCGATGAGGCGCTGACGTCGCGTGCGCTCCGCGAAGCCTGCGATGACGCGTCTCCGACCGTGATCAACGACCGGCTGACGGAGCTGCGCGGCGCGGGACTGGTGGAAACGCTCGAAGCCGGAGGTTATCGCCTGACGGACGGCGGCCGCGAACTGCTGGACTTGTTTCTGCCGCTGCAAAAATTTGCCAACGGCTGGCCGCCGTTCAAGACGAGATAATCAGTACCCGATCATCAAGCCTGCCCGACCACGAGGCTGGCGCCGTCAGACTTTACAATCTGCACACGGCTGCCCGCTGGCGTGTCGGGTCCGGACACGCGCCAGACCGTATCGTCGATACGAACCGTACCCGCGCCATCGACAATCGGCTTGTCCAGCGTAAAGACGCGGCCCACCAGTGCATCGGAGCGGCGGTTGAGATGCGGCTGATCGGTGACATTGTTGCTGCGACGCGCGACAGAGCGCCATAGCGGAACTGCTGCAATCGACAGCAATGCAAACGCGATGATCTGGGTCTGCCAGGTCCAGTCGATCACGAACGACAGCAAGCCGACCGCTAGCGCCGCGAGCCCGAGCCACAGCAGAAACACGCCGGGCGCAAGCAGTTCCAGACCCATCAGTGCGAGACCGACGATCAGCCAGTTCCACGTCCCCATTTGCGAGAGCCATTGCGTCATCGCGGCCTCCCTTATCCCTGCGAGCCCGGTCCCGTATTCGGCACGGTCGGCCGACGCGCCGCGGCAGCCGCAGAGGCTGCGCTTTCGCCGAACGTTGCCTTGGCGATTTCGCCGATTCCTGCCAGCGAACCCAGCACGTTCATCGCCTCGATCGGGAGCATGATGATCTTCTGGTTCGGCGAATCCGCGATCTGTCCGAACGCCTTGATGTATTTGTCGGCAATGAAGTAGTTCAGCGCCGCGACGTCGCCCTTGGAGATCGCTTCGCTGACCATCAGGGTCGCCTTCGCTTCCGCTTCGGCTGAACGCTCGCGCGCCTCCGCATCGCGGAACGCAGCTTCGCGGCGGCCTTCTGCCTGCAAAATCTGTGACTGCTTGGCGCCTTCGGCGCGCAGGATCTCCGACTGGCGCTGACCCTCGGCTTGCAGGATGTCGGCGCGCTTGACGCGCTCGGCCTTCATCTGGCGGCCCATCGCCTCGACAAGGTCTGCGGGCGGCACGATATCCTTGATCTCGATGCGGTTGACCTTGAGACCCCACGGCGACACCGCGGCATCGACGACGCGCAGCAAACGCTCGTTGATTTCGTCGCGATGCGACAGCACCTGATCGAGGTCCATCGCACCCATCACCGAGCGGATATTTGTCATGGTCAGTGTGACGATGGCCTGATTGAGGTCAGAGACTTCGTAGCTCGCCTTCGCCGCATCGAACACCTGATAAAACGCAACGCCGTCCACTGTGACGGTGGCGTTGTCCTTGGTGATGACCTCCTGCTCGGGAATCGAGATCACCTGCTCCATCATGTTAATCTTGCGACCGACACGATCGAAGAACGGGATAATAATGTTCAGGCCGGGCGACAGCGTGCGGGTGTATCTGCCGAAACGCTCGATGGTCCAATCGAACCCCTGCGACACGGTTTTGACGCCAGCGAACACCGTGAAGATAACGAGCAGCAAAAACCCGACGGCAAAAATATCGAAACCGGACATCAGTATCCCCTACCTCTTGCAAACGCGCCGCGATTCACACGCCCGAACCGGTTTGCCCGGCACACAGCGATCCTTATGTCTTTGTCGCATCAAAAGCGACCTTGGTTCGACATAAGCGACCGGGTGTTTGGGAACCAGAGCCAGAAGGCATCAGGGAGAAAATATAGTCTGCAACCGGATACGTGCATTCAGCCTGCGTTCGGGCGCTTCGCACTGCGCCAATCCAGCTTAAATCCAGCCTTGCAGTTCGCGCAGCACCAGATGCCGGATCACGTCCATGCCTTCGTCGCTGTCGTTGAGGCATGGAATGTAGGTGAACTTCTCACCGCCATTGTGATGGAAAATCTCGGCGTTCTCGCCGGCGATCTCTTCCAGCGTCTCGAGGCAGTCCGACGAAAACCCCGGTGTCACGATCGCAAGACGTTTCAGACCGTTCTTGGCCAATTCCTCGATGGTCTTGTCAGTGTAGGGCTGCAACCATTTCTGATAGCCGAAACGCGACTGGAACGTCAGCATCAGCCGTTTTTCATCAAGGCCCAGTTTGGCGCGCAGCGCATCAACAGTCGCGACGCACTGCTTCTGGTAGGGATCGCCTTTATCGACATAGGACTGCGGCATGCCGTGGAACGACGCCATGATCAGTTCGGGCTCGAACGGGCATGCCGCCAGATGCTTGCGGATCGAAGCGGCCAGCGCATCGATATACACCGGCTCATCATAATAAGGCGGAGTTACTCGGATGGTCGGCTGCGCACGCATCTCACCGAGCGCATCCGCCACCTTGTCGACCACGGTCGCCGACGTCGATGCGGAATATTGCGGATAGAGGGGCACCACCAGAATGCGATCGCAACCCTGCGAGGTCAGTTGATCGATCCCCGCCTTGATCGACGGGTTGCCGTAACGCATGCCCCACTCGATCACGACATGCTTGTGGTCCGCGATAGACAGCGCGAGCTTCTCGGCCTGACCGCGCGTGTAGGTCTTGAGCGGCGACTCGTTCTTTTCAGTGTTCCAGATTTTCTGGTAGTCGATCGCTTTTCGACCCGGCCTGATGCGCAGCACGATGCCCTCGAGAATGATCTTCCAGATCAATCCCTGATTCTCGATGACCCGCGGATCGGACAGAAACTCGCGCAGATAGACGCGAATGCCCTTGGCATCCGCGGTATCGGGCGTGCCGAGATTGACCAGCAGAACGCCGACGCGGTCGTGCGCGGGCTCTGCGATACCCCGGTTCTTGTCAAATGGAACGACGACAGCCATGACTAGTGGAGCGAATTTGACATTCGCCTCCCAACTTGCCGCTGTCTCCTACAGGCGAATGCCAAATTCAAAGCTCCACTACATATTTATAATGCGAGTGGTCCTTTAATTCCAGCATTCGTAAACAGGCCGCGCTGAAAAGGAATACGAATGCTGGAATTGGACCACTCGTGAAATTGCCTTTCGGACGCTTGAAGTCAAGCGCACTTGCTCAAAAGCAACCGGCTCAGAAGCAGGTGACGCGTTCGGCTGAAAGATAGCCAAGAAGCAGCCCGCCACCGAGCAGAAGCACCAGTCCGGCAGCGCCGAACTCCAGTCCGCGCAGGATGAGAACGCCACCGCCTTCGCGGCCTGCGGCGAGACGGCGCGCCAGCCCTTTTCCTGAGACCGCGACCAGCGCGATCGCCGCGACCGTGATCGCGGTCCCAAGCCCCATGACGAATGTCGCAGCGACCCCGGCCCAGAACAGCCCCTGCGCCAGCGCGAACACCAGCACCAGGATCGCTCCCGAGCAGGGCCGCAAACCGACCGCGAATATCGCGCCCAATCCTCGCGACCAGCCGCCCGGACCGGCAAGCTGATCCGGCGTTGGCCCGTGGTTATGGCCGCAATGCTCGTCATGAACGTGCTCATGGTCATCGTGACCGTGCGCGTGATGATCGTGAGCACTGTGACCGTGCGCACCATGATGGTGGTCGTGACCATGATCATCATGACCATGGTTGTGATGGCCGTGATCGTGTTGCGCATGGCCGTGTGACGAAGCGCTGGCGTGGGCGTGCGACATCGCCGGGACAAGTCCAGGCGCAGCCACGCCACCGGAGCGGTCGCGCTGAAGCGCACCAATGAAGCCGCGGCCCTTGGTCCAGACCAGACGCGCGCCGAACGCCGCGATCAGCGCGTAGCTCACAATCTCGATCACGCGCTCGGTGCTGCACATGGTCTTAGCGGTGACGTTGAGCAGAACGGCCCCGATGCCAACGATCAGCACCGCGACCAGCGCTTGCAGGAAAGCGGACGCGAACGACAATACGATGCCACGCCGTGCAGTTTCCTCGTTCGCCACGAGATAGGACGAGATCACCGCTTTACCGTGTCCGGGACCGGCAGCATGGAAGATGCCGTAGAGAAACGATATCCCGAGCAGGGTCGTTACCGCGCTGCCGTCACTCTTGGCCGCACGAATTGCTCCGGACATCTCGCGATAGAACTCGGATTGCTTGGCAAGAATCCAGCCGATCACGCCGCCGGTCTGCTGCACACCGGCAGCCGGTCGTGGTGCGCCGAACGGCGTCTGGGCAAGGACCGCGTGAATGAGGGCATCTGATACGGCAATCGCCGCGAGTGCGGCGATGACGATCGAGACACAACAGGAAATCCGGCGCAGCATCACTGGCAAGCCACCGTCATCCGATTGGCAAAACTGGCGCCGTAGTTGGCGTTTTCGCCGTTGAGAAAATTTTGCTCGCTCAGATTTTGCTGCGGCTTGCTTTCGTTTGGCTTCTCGATCGCCAGCTTGCAGTTGGCCGGCGCGCCGACCAGCTTTAGCGGCTCTTTATCAGCGAGAGCGAAGGCGACAAAATATGTCGGATCGAAGACCTCCAGCACCAGCTCCGGCGTTTTGGCCGGAACCTTAAGCGGCAGCGTGAAGGTCAGGACGAGGCTGCTGCCTTTGTACTCAAGAAAGTAGTCGATCGGATCGCCGAACTTTTCTTTTTTTCCGCCAGCCCGCGCAGTCGTGAAGTAGGCAAATTCCTTGAGCGAATCGACATTGACCTGAGCGAGCGGCGCGAGGTCCTCGCGGGTGTAGACACCCTTGGTCTTGGTATCGATCCCCTGGATCGCGTAGGCCGAGAACAGTTCGTCGAAGGCCCAGACGTGACGAACGCCCGTGACCGACCCATCGCCCGTGTAGATCAGCTCGCTGGTCGATGTCACCGAGACATGCGGATGAGCCTGCGCAACACCCAGTTGCGCAACGCATGCGGTCAAGAGCAAAACGGCAAACGAGAACAGTCGCATCATGTCAGCAACCTCAAGCCGCAGCAGGTTCATTCAGCAAGCCACGGCGGCGAAGCAGAGCGTCAGGCTCGGGCTTGCGGCCACGGAACGCAATATAAGCGTCTTCAGGATCGCGTGATCCGCCGGATGAATAGATATCGTCAAGTAGCCGCTTCGCCACTGCTGGAGCGAAGATATCGCCGGCTTCCTCGAACGCGCCGAACGCGTCCGCATCCATTACCTCGGACCACATGTAGCTATAGTAGCCGGCGGCGTAGTGACCGCCGGAGAAGATATGCGCGAACTGCGTCGGCCGGTGCCGCAGCGAGATTTCCGCGGGCATACCGATCTTCTCGAGTTCCTTACGCTCGAATGCACGCACATCCTCGGCCGCCGACGACGGCTGGGTATGGAATTCCAGATCGATCAGCGCCGACGAAACGAACTCGACGGTCGCGAACCCCTGATTGAACTTGCGCGCGGCGATGAAGCGCCTGAGCAGATCGTCGGGAAGCGGCGCGCCGGTCTGATGGTGCTTTGCGAACTTCTGCAGAACTTGCGGCTGTTCCTGCCAATGCTCGTAAAGCTGCGACGGCAGCTCCACGAAATCGGTGAACACCGACGTGCCCGAGATCGATGGATAGGTCACGTTCGACAGCATGCCATGCAGGCCGTGGCCGAATTCGTGGAAAAGAGTTCTGGCGTCGTCCGGCGACAACAATGAAGGCTGGCCGTCGGCGCCTTTGGTGAAATTCATGACGTTGAGCACCAGCGGGGTAATCGCGCCATCGAGTTTTTGCTGATCGCGCAGCGAACTCATCCACGCGCCGGAGCGCTTGGACGACCGGCTGAAGTAGTCGCCATAGAACAGCGCCTTGTGCTGGCCCTTGGCGTCCTTGACCTCCCACACCCGCACGTCGGGATGCCAGACCGGAATGTCGCTGCGCTCCGCGAACGAGAGCCCGAACAGTTTCGAGGCGACATCGAATGCGGCCGCGATCATGCCATCCAGCCCGAGATAGGGCTTGATCGCCTCGTTGTCGAAATTGGCGCGGCGCTGGCGCAGCTTCTCGGCGTAGAACCGCCAATCCCACGGTGCGAGTTCGAAGTTGCCGCCCTCTTCGCTCACCAGCTCCTGCAGGGCGTCACGGTCCGCCAGCGCGCGGGCGCGGGCCGGCAGCCAGACCCGCTCCAGCAAACCACGCACGGCGTCCGGCGTTTTGGCCATGGAGTCCTCCAGCCGGTATGCGGCGAAGGTCGGGAAGCCGAGAATGTTGGCGGTCTCTTCGCGGAGCTTCAGCACCTCGACGATGGTCGTGCTGTTGTCGTTGTCATTGCCGTTGTCACCGCGAGAGACAAAGGCCTTGTAGATTTTCTCGCGCAGGTCACGGCGGGTCGAGCTTTGCAGGAACGGCTCCACGAACGAACGCGACAGCGTCAGGACGGCCTTGCCCTCCATGCCGCGCTCGGTGGCCGCCGCCTTGGCAGCCGCCACGAAGGCATCGGACAGGCCGCCGCGATCGGCCTCGCCAAGCTCCATGGTCCAGGCCTGCTCGTCGCCGAGCAGGTGATGGC
>JAKFUP010000190.1 GCA_021732625.1 Hyphomicrobiales bacterium | reverse complement strand
ACAGCTTGACGCCGCAATGGGCCTCAAGGACCGCCAGCACCATGGAGAGCCGGCTCGGGTCCCAGCCGACCACCGCGCGCCGTGGCGTGCCGAGCGAGGTTGGCGCCACCAGCGCCTGCAATTCGACAAGCACCGGCCGGGTGCCTTCGATCCCGGCGAACACGGCGGTTCCCGGACTGCCGAGATCGCGCTCCGACAGAAACAACTCGGACGGATTGCTGACCTCGCGCAGACCGAGGCCTGTCATTTCGAACACACCGATCTCGTCGGTCGGGCCAAAGCGGTTTTTGACCGCACGCAGAATCCGGAATTGCTGCGAACCTTCGCCCTCGAACGACAGCACTGCATCGACCATGTGCTCGACGACGCGGGGACCGGCGATCTGGCCATCTTTCGTGACGTGGCCGACGAGAATGAGTGCGGCACCGGATTTCTTGGCGAAGCGAATGAGCGCCTGCGCTGAGGCCCGCACCTGCGTCACGGTGCCGGGCGCGGATTCCACGGTGTCGGTCCACATCGTCTGAATGGAATCGATGACGACGAGGCGAGGGGCAGCACCTTCCGACAGCGTGGCGATGATATCCTCGACCGAGGTTTCCGCCGCGAGTTGCACCGGCGCATCGGCGAGGCCGAGCCGTTCGGCGCGCAGACGCACCTGTGCGACCGCTTCTTCGCCGGAAATGTAGACCGAGCGATGCCCTGCACGCGCCATCAGGCTGGTGGCTTGCGTGAGCAGCGTGGACTTGCCGATGCCTGGATCGCCACCGACCAGTAAAACCGATCCGCGCACGAAGCCGCCGCCGGTGACACGGTCGAGCTCGGCCATGCCGGACGGCAGACGCGGTGCTTCCTGAGTTGCGCCGGTCAGAGTTTCGAGATTGAAGGTCCGGCCCTTGCGTTTCGAGCGCACGCTGACCGGCACCGATGCAGTGCCGGTGGTGTCTTCCTCGGCAAGCGTATTCCATTCGCCGCACGACTCGCACTTGCCCTGCCAGCGGTTATAGGCCGCGCCGCAGTTCTGGCAGACAAAGGAGAGCGTGTTCTTGGCCATGCAGTGTCGAGATTCGCTATGCCGGAGTGATGAAAGCGTTCCATAGCATGGATAGGCCGCAGATCAGCATCATTCCATCGAGGATGAAACGGAAACTATCTGCATTGAGCCGCGCCACTGCGCGCTTGGAGATGAAGGTGCCGGCCATGATTGCTGAGCCCGCGATCAATCCCTTGCTGACGATATCGAACGGCAACGCGCCGAAGCTGCGGAATGTGATCGCTTTGCTGACATAGAGACCGAGCGAGCTGGCGGCTTCGGTCGCGAGGAACGCGCCCTTCACCAGCCCGTATGAGAGAAAGAACGGAAGATTGAGCGGCCCGGTCGAGACCACGATGCCGGTGAGATAGCCGATCAGCGCGCCCGCAATCGCGAGGTGGACCAGTGTCACCTTGTAGTCTTGCGCGGTCATCCAGCGGCGCACCGGAATCATGGCGATGATAAAAACACCGATCGCGATGTCGATGGCGCGAGCTGGCAGCGCCAGCAGCGTCATGGCCCCGAGTGCGGCGGCTGGTACTCCGGGAATGCTGTAGGCGGCGAAAGCCCGCCAGTCGACCTCGCGCCACCACGCCAGAATACGCGACAAGTTCGCCATGATCGCGGCAACAGCCATGATCGGAACGGCTTCCTTGGGTCCGAACGCATACGCCAGCACCGGGATCAGGATGATCGACGAGCCGGTGCCGACGATGCCTGAGATCATCCCTGCGAGGAGCCCGGCGATGAGGACGAAGCCGTAAGCCAAATTTTTGCGCTGCCGTTGTGATTGTGGCGTTGCGGGAGTTGAAGCGAAGGCTTCGCGATTCTCAAGCGGCTGTGCATTCCGCCGTCGGACAATAGCTGACATAGTGGGCTTGCGCGGTCGTTTTACAATGCGCGTATTCTTGCCGCAAAACCGGTTTCCACTTTTGCGGAATATGCGCGCGAACCGCAGCGTCAGATCGTGGCCACCAGCAAACATGCGGGACAAGGCCGCGGCAAAAAGGGGAGTGGATCGCGATGAGAGGCTTGCTTGCTGCCGCCGGACTGCTGTTTGCTTCGATGCTTTCGACCGCCACGCTTCACGCGGCCGACGCGCCGAAATTCCAGGTCGATGCATCCTGGCCAAAACCATTGCCGAACAACTGGATCATGGGGCAGGCGGCCGGCGTCGCGGTTAGTTCCGACGATCACGTCTGGGTCGTGCAGCGTCCGCGCACGCTGACCGACGACGAGAAGGCTGCGAGCTTTACACCGCCGCGCACCAAATGCTGCGTCGCTGCACCGCCGGTCATGGAGTTCGATGCGGAGGGCAATTTGCTCCGTGCATGGGGCGGCAAGAGCGAAGGCTATGACTGGCCGCAGAACGAGCATGGCATTTTTGTCGATGCCAAGGGTTTTGTCTGGCTTGCCGCCAATGGCGAGCAGGATGGTCACATTCTGAAATTTACCCGCGACGGCAAGTTCGTCATGCAGATCGGCAAGCAGGGTCCGCAGACCAACAGCCTCGATACCACGCGGCTCGGTCGTCCGGCCAACATGACGGTCGATACCGTTGCGAACGAGGTCTACATCGCCGATGGCTATTACAACCACCGCGTCGCGGTGTTCGATTCCGAGACCGGTGCGTTCAAGCGGCATTGGGGCGCCTACGGCAAGCCCCCAACCGACGAGAAGCTGGGAGCATTCGATCCCAACGCCGCGCCGACGCAGCAGTTCGCCAATCCGGTACATTGTGTGCGCATCGCGAGCGACGGCCTGGTTTACGTCTGCGACCGCACCAACAACCGCATCCAGGTGTTCAAGAAGGACGGCTCGTTCGTAAAGGAGATGTTCGTCGAGAAAACCACGCTCGCCAACGGCGCGGTGTGGGATCTCGAAATCTGGCCGGATGCCAACGAAACGTACCTGATCAACGCCGACGGCGCCAATAACGAAATCCGCACACTGATGCGCGACTCAGGCGAAATCGTCGGACGCTTCGGCCGCAACGGCCGCATGGCCGGCGACTTCCACTGGATTCACAATCTGGCGCTGGATTCCAAGGGCAACATCTACACCACTGAAGTCGACAGCGGGAAACGCGCGCAGAAGTTTCTGTTCAAGGGCGATACCGTTCTGAAGAAGCGTTCAGCGAACTAGGCTGTGGAGCCCGTAAATCTGTCGTGCGGGTCAGAAGGGAAGTCCGAACATTTAGGCGACAGCCGAGATGACATGCGCTTGAATCTTGGCAACGACCTCGCCGCTGCCGTGTTTGTCGGCAATCACGGATGCGGCGTGGTCGGTTGCCGATTCCAGCTTTCCCGTTTCTCTGGCCTCGATTTCGTTGCGCAGCAGAGTTCCTTGACAATAAGCAACCGCAGGCAGGCGCGGTGAGGGGGCGCGACTTTGTTCGGCTCTCGTGTCGATTGCCACACGGGAAAAACCGGCGTCCTCCAGCTCGCGACGGATCATTGCCGTATCGTGGTAGCCGTGTGGCGTCCGCGCCAGAAAGCGCGGCGGATCGTTCGGAAAAATCTGTGCGAGAGCATTCGTCACATCGTTCGCAAAGACGTTCTCCTCGATGCGGTCCCAGACGCTGAATAAAAAATGTCCTCCGGGCTTCAGGACCCGCCTTGCTTCGCGGTAGCCAGACGTGCGGTCGGGAAAGAACATCGCGCCGAACTGGCAACAAACCAGATCAAAGGTTGCGTTTTCAAACGGCAGCGCCAGTGCATCCGCCTGGCGCCAATTGATCCGGGTGTCGGGAGGTTGTCGCGATGCCGCGTAGTTGAGCATCGGCTGATTGAGATCGGTGACAGTATAGTTTGCTACATGGGTTAGTTTTGGCGCCAGGGCGCGCGTGACAACCCCGCTGCCCGCGGCAGTTTCCAAAACGGCGCTTGGCGACAAGGACGCTGCTCGTTGCGCAAGATCCGCGGCATACGGCTCGAAGATCAACGGCACCATATACCGGTCGTAGTTTTCCGGAATCGATCCGGCGAATACTTTGTCGGTTTCCAACATCGTTTATCGCCCCGTCCTTTTTGACGACGACGTTGCTAGCTTGCGGGCGTCTCAACGGCCGTTGGGGGCTCCGCCGGCGCGTCCCTGTAAACCCGCGCGTAGCGTGTGCCCAAACTGGTCAGCACTTCATAGCCGATGGTGCCGAAGTGATGGCCGATTTCGTCGATGGTGATGCCGTCACCGATCAGCGTCGCCATATGGCCGCGCCGTACCGGTGCTGTGACGTCAGTCACATCGATGGCTGTGAGGTCCATCGAGATACGGCCCGCAACCGGGCAGCGCTGGCCAGCGACAATGGCTTCGGCGCTGCGGGTGCCATCGATGCCGCTGGCAGCGCGGAAATAGCCGTCGGCATATCCTGCGGCGACAACTGCAATGCGGGAATCGCGGCGCGCCGTCCATGTCGCGCCGTAGCCGACGGTTTCGCCCTTGGCCACGCGACGCACCTGTACAATGCGCGCTTTCAGGTCGATGACCTGCTGCATCGGATTGTCGGCCTCCGGCGTCGGATTGACGCCATAGAGCGCGGCACCGGGCCGGATCATGTCGAACAGGAAATTCGGGCCGAGAAAAATTCCCGACGAGTTGGCAAGCGAGGCTGAAACACCCGAGAACAGGCTCGCGATGTCGCGAAATGCGCTGACTTGTTTCGCGTTCATTGGATGGCCGAGTGTTTCGGCACACGCAAGATGGCTCATCACCAGCGAGATGCCGGGGTTCACCGTCTGCATTCGTGGCACAAGGCCCTGCGCCTCGGCAACGCTAAAACCGAGACGATTCATGCCGGTGTCGATATGGATCGCGGCGGTCCCGAGCCATCCTGCGGTGGAGCGGAACGCATCCCATTCGGCCAGTTCGCCCATGTCGCCGATCACCGGCATGCAGTTGATGGCGGCGAACTGATCGCCGGTGCCGGTGAACAACCCGTCGAGCACATAAATTCTGGCGGATGGCTTGATTGCACGCACGGTGCGCGCTTCATCAAGCGTTGCGACAAAGAACGTCTTGCAACCTGCATCAGCGAGCGTCTTTGTCACTGGCGCGAGATCGCAGCCATAGGCGTCGGCCTTGACCACACCCGCGCATTCCGCCGGCACGCCTTTGCCTTCGAGCTTCTTCCAGTTCGCCGCGATCGCACCGAGATCGATGGTGAGCACGCCGCTGGCGGCGGCGAATGCATTGGTATCGCCGGCTGCGGGCGCAGCCTGCGCAGCGATGGATTTAGGATCGGTGGCGCGGTTCATGATGGCCGCACCATACGCGCGGAGCGGGGAGGGTCAACCGCGCAGAATATCGATGACGGGCAACGATTTACGGGCGATACGGCAGCGGCGTGTCCTGCGACAGATCGCTGAAGCGTGTCAGGCTGGCTTCGAACTGCAATTCGATCGTGCCGGTCGGTCCGTGACGCTGCTTGCCGATGATGACTTCAGCCTTGCCATGGACCAGCGCCATTTCGGTCTGCCACTTTTCGTGTTCGGGCGTGCCGGGACGTGGTTCTTTGTTTTGCAAATAATACTCTTCGCGAAACACAAACAGCACGACGTCGGCGTCCTGCTCGATCGAGCCGGATTCGCGCAAGTCCGAGAGCTGCGGGCGCTTGTCGTCGCGGTTCTCGACCTGACGCGAGAGCTGCGACAGCGCGATAATCGGAACATTCAGTTCCTTTGCCAGCGCTTTGAGACCAGTGGTGATCTCGGTGACTTCCTGCACGCGGTTATCGGAGCGCTTGCCCGAGCCTTGCAAGAGCTGAATGTAGTCGATGATCAGCAGGTCCAGACCCTTCTGGCGTTTCAGCCGCCGCGCCCGTGCGGTGAGCTGGCCGATCGAGAGGCCACCGGTGTCGTCGACATAGAACGGCAAGTTCTGCATCTCGACCGCATGATCGCGAATCTTGTCGAAATCGTTTTCGGTGATGCCGCCGCGGCGGATCGAACTCGACGAGATCGCGGTGCGTTCCGACAGAATACGGGTGGCGAGCTGTTCGGACGACATTTCGAGCGAGAAGAATCCGACGATGCCGCCATTGACCGACTTCATGGTGCCGTCGGCCTGCACCTCTCCGCGCCATGACCTTGCAACATTGTAGGCGATGTTGGTGGCGAGCGCGGTCTTTCCCATTGCAGGGCGTCCGGCGAGAATGATGAGATCGGACGGCTGCAGGCCGCCCATCTTGCTGTCCATGTCGCGCAGGCCGGAGGCGAGGCCGGAGAGGTGACCGTCGCGCGCATAGGCATTCGCCGCCATGTCGACGGCGATCGTCAGTGCCTGTGCGAATTTCTGGAAGCCGCCATCGTAGCGCCCCTGTTCGGCGAGGTCATAGAGGCGGCGCTCGGCGTCCTCGATCTGCGCCCGTGGTGCGAAATCCACCGGCGCGTCGTAGGCGACATTGACCATGTCTTCGCCGATCTGGATCAGATCGCGGCGCAGCGCCAGTTCATAAATGGTGCGGCCATAGTCGGCGGCGTTGATGATGGTGGTCGCTTCGGCTGCGAGGCGCGCGAGATACTGGCTGACTGTCATGCCGCCGAGGTCGGCGTCGGCCAAAAAGGTTTTCAGCGTCACGGGTGTCGCGACCTTGCCCATGCGGATCAGGCTGCCGGCGGTCTCGTAGATCTGCTGGTGGATGCCCTCGAACAGGTGTTTCGGTTCCAGAAAGTCCGACACCCGGTAAAATGCGTCGTTGTTGATCAGAATCGCGCCCAAAAGGCTCTGTTCCGCCTCGATATTATGGGGTGCAGACCGGTACGCCGGCGCGGATGCGTCGGGCGCGAGCTTGAGGACGTTCGATTCGGGCAGAGCCATGGGGTTCGGTAGTCCGGTTTTCGGGCGAATGCGGGGCGCGCATCAAAGCGCCAGCCGCCCGCTTGGTGGAAGCACCGATCCATCTTATGCACGATACCCACATGCCCGGCGGCCAAAGGTGACGCAAAGGCCATTTGCGTCTTGACGCTCGGCGCTTGACCGCCGGCTCGATCAGACAAGCCACGCGGGCTAAAACGGGGAATGAGTAACCCTCAACCTCAAGGTGTTGTTACCGTTAGCAGCCTCGCTCAAATGGGACGATCCCGCTGAACCTTTTGGCGAGACGGGCGACGTATTGTGTGGAAGGCCGCAGAAGGCTGGAACGCATCCAAACCCACGGCGTTAGTACAAACTTCATGGGTATCGGCTCGAAAGTACCGGATCATGTCTGACAGTTTCAACCAGCATTATGACCGCCGTGACGACTGTCGTGACGACTCCTGGCTGTCGATGCTGGTCGACACGATGAACGCTGTGTCCGAGCCGCAGGCGGCTCGCCGAATGTGCGACAGCGGGGTCATTGATGCCTTGAAAGCCAAGCTGGAACGGCCTGCATCGGCAAACCGTCAAATTGCCCGCCGCTCCGATTTCATGACGACGTTTTGAACGCTGCCGTCGGATAGCTGGACACGTGAATCTCATCAAAATGAATCTGGTCGCAGACGGTCGCAATGCCGCTGCGGCATACCAGCCGCGTGTTTTTTTGACACGTGGAC
>JAKFUP010000050.1 GCA_021732625.1 Hyphomicrobiales bacterium | reverse complement strand
CTGCGGCTGGTTGTTCAGCACCGCAACGAACTCGGTGCGATAGTTGGTCTCCGCCGTCAGCGGCTCGTCCGAGACGATGATCGATGAGCGCGGCAGCGCGGTCGGCGCGATGCGATCGAGCACCTCCTGCGGAATCGTGATGCGATCGAGCGCGGCGCTGGCGCCCTCAGCGTCGTCGATGGTCACGGACGTCCAGCGCAAGCCGGCCTCGCTCTTCGCCACCGCCGTGAACACATGCGTGCCGATGGGCCTGCTCGCATTCTTGATCGTGATCGGCGCCTCGAAGGAATCGAACACCTCGCCGCCGCCGTCGGGCGCGGGCTTGTGGGTGTTGCGGCGGACGTAAATCTTCTGCGTCGCCCGGCTGATGTAGATCGAGACCGGCTCCATCGCGAGCTTCGCATCGGTGGCGGCCTTTGCGGCGGCGGCCTTCCTGGCCTCGGCGGCTTTGACGGAATCCTTCGCGGAGGCTGCGGCGTCGCGTTTGGTCTGCGCAGTTGCTGTTGCGGCGTCGAACTGCGTTGCGGCCTCAGCGGCTTTGCGCGCGGCCTGTTGCCTGCGCTCCTCGGCGCGCACTCTTGCATCGTCGGTTTTGGCGGCAGCGAGCGCCTTCCCGGCGGCTGCGAGTTCGGCGTCCGCGCGGGTTTTAATGGACGTGGCGTTGCGGAGCGCGGCGGTGGCGGCATTGGCTTCGCGCGGGGCTGTGGCTGCGGCTTTCTTCGCGGCATCCGCGGCCTTCGCCGTCTCGGTCTGTTCGCGCGCGAGCGTCTCGGCGCGTGCCGGTGCCGCGGCGATGGCTTCAGCCTTCGGCGAAAGCAGTGCGGCGTGCGAAATCTCGACCGGCGTTGCGTCGTTCGGCGAGATGATCACCCGCATGCCGATGCGCGTCTTGTTGAACAGCCGTTCCGCGAAGCCGAACGGCATCCGCACGCAGCCATGCGAGGCCGCGTAGCCCGGCAGCGGTCCGCCATGCATCGCGACGCCGTTCCAGGTGATGCGCTGCATGTGCGGCATATGCGCGTCGTCGTACAGGTTGGAGCGGTGATCTTCCTTGCGTTCGACCACGGCGAAGATGCCAGCGGGCGTCTCGCGTCCCTTGACGCCGGTCGAGACCGGGGCGCGCAGAACCCAGCCGTCGGCGTCGTAGAGGGTGACGTGCTGGGTCTTGATCGAGATGATCGCCATCAGAGGCTCGCCGGCAGTGCGCGGGGCGGCGGCTTCGACGATCGGCGCGGGACGGGCTGCGGCGCGTTGCTTTTTCGGCTCAGCGCCGGCGGTATCGGTCAGCAGCACGGCGATTGCGGAGAGTGCCAGCGTTGAGACTGTGACCAGCGCGGCCATGCGGCGCTGCCGCGTCACCGCTACGGTGGAGCGCGCCGTCGCAAACCGATCGATCATGTCGTGCCCCGTGTGAATGCTTGTCAGCGAGCCGCTCTGAATTTGAATCTTAAACCGGCGCATGGCGCTGCGCCATCGCTCCGGCCGGCTGTTTCCCTGACTTTAAGGTGAGCAGCGGCTTTCCCCTTAAGTCCCCGCCTTCACCTGCATAATCGCGGTGGCCATCAGTTCGTCCATCTTGACGCGGACCTGCTGCTCGGTGACGCCCTTGTCGGCGAGATCTTTCGCGACCTTGCGCATCACGTCGGCGTCGCCGGCTTCCTCGAAATCCGACGCGACGACGTCCTTGGCGTAGGCGGCCGCATCGTCCGCACTCTTGCCGAGCTTTTCCGCAGCCCACAGGCCGAGCAGCTTGTTGCGGCGCGCCTCTGCCTTGAACTTCTGCTCCTCATCGAGCGCGAACTTCTTTTCGAAGCCTTCCTGGCGCTTGTCGAATGTCGTCATAATCTGTCCTTTATTCCTGAAAGCGGGATTCTTGGAAGCAGGTGGCGCGTCGAGCGGGCCGGAACGGCGGTATCGTTATGATATGTCCCCTGCATATATGGTTCCGGCGGCGTCCTAGCAACGGATTCAACGCCGCAGGAAGACCGGTAAAACCCGCCTGCCAAAGTTGTATCGGCGGGGTCAATCGGGTAGGTTGCGAGCGAGTCCGGTTCTCGTTCTGTTTCCACTGTCTCGTTCCTTTGTCCCGGGCATTCGCGGCAGCTCCGCCGTGGATCGGCAATATCAATCGGAGCATCCGTTCATGGATTTCAACAACCGGTACATCCCTATGAGCCGTCGACGTCGCATTTATGAAGGCAAGGCCAAGGTTCTGTATGAAGGCCCGGAGCCGGGCACGCTGATTCAGCACTTCAAGGACGATGCGACCGCGTTCAATGCCAAGAAACACCAGATCATCGAGGGCAAGGGCGTCCTCAACAACCGGATCTCGGAATACATCTTCCAGCATCTGAACGACATCGGCGTGCCGACGCATTTCATCCGCCGTCTCAACATGCGCGAGCAATTGATTCGCGAGGTCGAGATCGTGCCGCTCGAGGTGGTGGTGCGCAATGTCGCGGCCGGTTCGCTGTCGCAGCGGCTCGGCATCGAGGAGGGCACGCAGCTGCCGCGCTCGATCATCGAGTTCTATTACAAGAACGACCAGCTCAACGATCCGATGGTCTCCGAGGAGCACATCACCGCGTTCGGCTGGGCGACGCCGCAGGAGATCGACGACATCATGGCGCTCGCCATCCGCGTCAACGATTTTCTTTCCGGGCTGTTTCTGGGCATCGGCATCCGTCTTGTGGACTTCAAGATGGAATGCGGGCGGCTGTTCGAGAACGACATGATGCGGATCATCGTCGCTGATGAAATTTCTCCCGACTCGTGCCGGCTGTGGGACATCAAGTCGAACGAGAAGCTCGACAAGGACCGCTTCCGCCGCGATCTCGGAGGGCTCTTGGAGGCCTACACCGAAGTTGCCAAGCGTCTCGGCATCCTGATCGAGCAGGAGCGTCCGGCGGGCTCGGGTCCGGTTCTGGTCAAGGGCTAAGTTTTTCCCTCTCCCCTTGTGGGAGAGGGTGGCGAGCAAAGCGAGCCGGGTGAGGGGTATGAGTTGGGCTTGACCCCTCACCCGATCCTCATGTCGCGAGCGACATTCGGACCACCCTCTCCCACAAGGGGAGAGGAAAGAAAGAAGACATATGAAAGCCCGTGTAACCGTCACGCTTAAGAACGGCATTCTCGATCCGCAGGGCAAGGCGATCGAGGGTGCGCTGAAATCGCTTGGCGTCGATGGCGTCGCCAGCGTGCGTCAGGGCAAGGTGTTCGATATAGAGATCGCGGGTGCGGACAAGGCGAAAGCCGAAGCGCTGCTCAAGGATGCCGCCGACAAGCTCTTGGCCAACACCGTGATCGAGAACTACCGCGTCGAGGTGATCTGACCTTGAATCGCCGGTGATGCGGGCGGTGAGTTGCGGTGAACGATTGGAAAGAACGGGCGCCGTGCGAAGTGTGCTGCGACGTATGGTGGGGAGTTTGCTGCCCCTTCTTGCGCTGGCGATCAGCGCGGCGATTGCGGTCGCGCAACAGGCCGATCCGGCAAAGCCGCCAAATCAGCAACAGTCAAATCCGTCACAGGCTAATCAGCCGCCTGTTGTCAGCAACAGCGTTCAGATCACCAGCCGTCCGCCCGATCCGGAAAAATGGGTATCCAAGACCGATCCCAAGACCGGCACGCGCGTCTTCATTTGTAAGCCGCTGGCGTGTCCGGATTCCGCGCGCGTCAATCTGGTCAACCGGCGCAGCCCGACACGCAATCCCGATCCGAAGGCGCTGGAGAAATTCGCCAAGATCGATTTCCCGAAGAGCCTGCAATCGAACAGTGCGCCGGTGGATGATCTGGGCCAAGGCAATGGAAATGGGCGCAGGGTCGAGACGCTGGCCGCGGCAACGACCACGTTGAAGGGTTATCCCGGCGTCTCCAACGAATCCAAGATCACATCCGGCGACAAGGTGGTCTATCTCAACGTGGCGATCATCTTTGCCGGTCCTGCGATGATCCAGATGAGCGCGCTCTCGCCTGACCGCGAGTTCTCGCAGAAAATTCTGGCGCAGTTCGTCGAGCTGCTCATCATCAAGGATGCGCCGCCCGGCACGGCTCCGGCCTTGCCGCCGCAACCCGGCTCACCGCCGAAACAACAACCGAAGCAGCAGTCGATCTGAGGCGCAATCCGTTGTCCTCGCTTTCGCCGGGGTTCGTGCGATCAAAAACCGGCGCTTCAGTTACAGCCAGCCCGCCTTGCGAAACCGGTAGAACAGCGTCGCACAGGCGACCGCAATCACGCCGAGCACGACGTAGTAGCCATACTTCAATTCAAGTTCGGGCATGTATTTGAAGTTCATTCCATAGAGGCCGGCGATCGCCGTCGGCACCGCGATGATGGCGAGCCATGAGGCGAGCTTCTTGGAGATCGCGGTCTCCTGCGCCTGGCCGACCAGCAGGCTGGCCTCGAACGCGAAGGCCAGGACCTCGCGCAGTGAATCGATCTGTTCCTGAATGGTCCTGACGTGGTCGGTGACGTCGCGGAACAACGGCTGCATGGTCGGCCGCACCATCGGTAAATTGTCGTGCTCCAGACGGCGGCAGACCTCCACGAGAGGCCCCACGGCATTGCGCAGCCGTAGCAGGTCGCGGCGCAACGAATAGAGCCGTTCGATCTGCTCCCGCGTCATTCCGTTCGCGAGCACCAGTTTCTCCATTTCTTCGACTTCCTCCTGGATGGCTTCAAGCACCGGCGAATAATTGTCGACGATGAAATCGAGGATCGCATAGAGGATATAATCCTCGCCGCGGGCGAGCGCCCGCGGGCAGCTCTCGCAGCGTCCGCGTACCGGGGCGTAGGATGTCGATGCGCCATGCCGGACCGAGACGAGGTATCCTTCGCCGACGAACAAATGAGTTTCGCCGAACGCGATGTCGCCTTCGACCAATTGCGCTGTCCGCGCCACGATGAACAGGGCGTCGCCATATTGCTCGATCTTGGGCCGCTGATGCGCGTGATCGGCGTCCTCGATGGCGAGGTCGTGCAGCTCGAATTGACGCTGCACGCCTTGCAGTAGCGACATGTGGGGCTCATGCAGGCCGATCCAGACCACATGTCCCGGCTTGCTGCGCCAGCCGCTTGCTTCGTCGATCGCGATATTGGCGACCCTGCGGCCATCGACATAGACGCTGGCGGCAACGAGGCCCTCGGACGACACCGTCTCGACAGGGGAGACGGCAGGCGATGCGACGTTCATGGCTTCCGTCCCCTGAGATTGTTGTTGAGCGTTGCTGCGAGGCAGTCTCTTTCGTCAAGGCTAGCACTGGAAAAACGCCCGTCAAATGGGTATGTCAGAACAGCCTCGGCGAACGCCCGCCGATCGTCCTTCCAACTTGGAACCGCCATGAAATCCGCTGTCCTCGTTTTCCCCGGCATCAATCGTGAACGCGACATGGCGCGCGCACTGAAACTCATATCGGGCCATGAGCCAGCGATGATCTGGCACGCGGAAACGGCGCTGCCGGCGGGCACCGATCTCGTGGTCGTGCCCGGTGGATTTTCCTACGGCGACTATCTGCGCTGCGGCGCGATTGCCGGCCGTGCGCCGGTGATGGACGCGGTGCGCGCTTTCGCCGCCAAAGGCGGCCTCGTGCTCGGCGTCTGCAACGGTTTTCAAATTCTGTGCGAGTCGGGCCTCTTGCCCGGCGTGCTGATGCGCAATGCGCGGCTGAAATTCATCTGCAAGGACGTGCATCTGCGCGTCGAGCGATCCGATACGCCGTTCACGCGCGGCTACAATGCCGGGCAGGTGATCCGCGTCCCGGTCGCGCACGGCGAGGGCAATTATGCGGCGGACGAGGATACGCTCAAGCGCATCGAGGGCGAGGGGCGTGTGCTCTATCGCTACTGCCATACCGACGGGACCATCGACGAACGCTTCAACATCAACGGCGCGGCCAATTCGATTGCCGGCATTATCAACGACAAGGGCAACGTGCTCGGCATGATGCCGCACCCGGAAAACCATGTCGAAGACATCATGGGCTGCACCGACGGCCGCGGCCTGTTCGCAGGGCTGGTGGCGCATCTGGAGAAAGCGGCGTAAGCGAGGCGATCATGATCCGAATTGTCCTCAGTTTCATTGCCGTCATTGTCGCAAGTGCGGCCGCGTTCGCGCAAGACTTCCCCTCGCGCTCGATTACCATGATCGTGCCGTTCGCGGCGGGCGGTACGTCTGACGTGATCGCGCGCATCGTTGCTGAACAGATGGGTGCTGTGCTCGGCCAGCCGATCGTCAACGAAAATATCGCAGGCGCGGGCGGCTCGACGGCGCTTGCGCGCGCGGCGCGCTCGGAGCCTGATGGTTACACCGTCGCGATCGGCAATGCCGGGACAAGTGCAGCGGCGTACACGATCTATCCAAAGCTGTCGTTCACGCCCGACTCGTTCGTGCCGGTCGCGATGATCGCCAAGACGTTCGGCATCATTGCGGTGAAGAAAGATTTCCCGGCGCAAACTCTGAAAGAATTCATCGCCTACGCCAAGGCCAATCCGGGCAAGGTCACGCTCGGCCACGCCGGCGTCGGCTCGTCGAACTATCTGATCTGCAAGGTGTTCACGCAGGCAGCCGGCATCGATGTCACGCTGGTGGGTTATCGCGGCGCGGCACCAGCGCTGAACGACCTGATCGGCGGACAGATCGACGGCGTATGCGATTCCGCAACCTCAGTGGCGCAAGCCATCGCGGAAAAGCTCATCAAGGGTCTTGTGGTCGGCGCCGACGTACGCCTCGCGTCGCTGCCCGATCTGCCAACGTCGGCGGAGGCGGGATTGCCGGAGTTCGAGGCGCAGGGCTGGAACGGACTGTTCGCGCCGAAAGGCACACCGCCAAATGTGATCGCGAAACTCAACGATGCCGCGCGCAAGGCGATTGCCGGAGACATCGTGCAAAAGCGCTTTCGCGATCTGTCGTCGGTCGTCCCCGATGCCAGCGAACAGTCGCCTGAAGCTCTGCAAGCAGTGGTGACGCGCGACGTCGCGCGGTTCAAGACACTGCTGCAGGAGAAATAGCCGGCGGTATCACCTCGAGTTGTCCGTTCGCGGAATTCAGTGATAGCCTTCGCCATGATCGGGAGGATTGATGCCGCTGCTTCGTATTTCAATGCGCGCCGGAAAGGCGGATGCCTATCGGCAGGCCATCATGGACGGCCTCTATCGTGCGATGCGCGAAACGCTGAACACGCCGGAAGGCGACCAGTTCATGGCCCTCACCGAGCATGACGCGTCGAACTTTAGTTACGGCAACGGCTACGGCGTCAATCGGAGTGCCGACGTGGTCTATATCCAGATCACGGTGTTCGACACCCGAACCCGCGAGCAGAAGACGGCGCTGTTCCGGCGGATCGTTGAATTGCTCGGCGAGAATCCCGGCATCAGGCCAGAGGATGTTTGGGTGAATGTTCTGGAGTCGGCGAAGGAAAACTGGTCCGTCGGTAACGGCGTCGCGTCCTTTATTTGAGAGCCGCCCGAGCGCGTTGACTTCGCGCGGCTCCCGCAGTTTGCGCGACGTGAGTCACTTCAAGACGTGAGTCACTTCAAAACACTGCTGCAGGACAAGTGAGCGCGCACTCCAGGCCGATCAGCCCGCCACGATTTTTTCGCTGAGTTTTTGATCGACGACCTGAACCGTACGGTCGATGTCGGCGCTCGGCATGCCCAGTTCATGCGAGATCAGCTTCACCAGCAGATCAACCCGCTCAATGAAGGGTGCGCCACTGGCCACAGCGCGGGCCGCGGACGACGGCTTGAGAAGACTTTCCGCCGCCTTGGCGTATTTCTCGAA
>JAKFUP010000078.1 GCA_021732625.1 Hyphomicrobiales bacterium | reverse complement strand
CCGCAGGATGTCGAGGCCCGGCTCAAAGCCGACACCAGCCACGAGATCAAGGCGATCCTTGTCGTACAAATCGACACGGCGTCGAGCGTCGTCAATGACATCCCAGCCATCAGCGCAGCGATCAAGGCCGCAAAACATCCAGCTCTACTCGCTGTCGATACGGTTGCGTCACTCGGCTGCATGCCGTTCGATATGGACGGCTGGGGCGTCGATGTCGCCATGTCGGCCTCGCAGAAAGGCTTGATGACGCCGCCCGGTCTCGCTTTCGTGGCAGTGAACGATCGCGCCCGCGAAGCGCACCAGAGTGCCAATATGCGCACGCCTTACTTCGACTGGACCGCGCGCGAAGGCCAGGAGCACTATCAGAAATACGCAGGCACGCCGCCGGTGCATTTGCTGTTCGCGCTGCGCTGCGCGCTCGATCTGATCGCCAAGGAAGGCCTCGACAACATTTATCTGCGCCATCGTTTGCTGGCCGAGACGGTTCGCCGCGCCGTCGGCGTCTGGGCACAGAGCAACACCATTGCGTTCAATGTTCTCAATCCGTCCGAGCGATCCGACACCGTGACGTCGATCCTCGTCAACGGCACGCCGACCGCCAACGAACTGCGCACCTACTGCACGACCAAATGCGGCGTGGTGCTCGGCACCGGCATCGGCGCGCTCAGCGGACAAGCATTTCGTATTGCCCATATGGGCCACGTCAACGCGCCAATGGTGCTCGGCACTCTCAGCGTCGTCGAGGTTGCCCTGCATGCGCTCGGCATCCCGCACGGCAAGGGCGGCGTGCAGGCTGCGATCGATTATCTCGGCGAGAACGTGGCGGCGTAGTCGCTCACCCGCTGTTTCTCAGACCTGCCGAGATTCCGTTGATGGTGATCTGGATGCCGCGCAGCACCTGCTCGTCGGGGCTTTCGGCGCGATGCGCTTTCAGCAGTTCGACCTGCACGTGATTGAGCGGATCGAGATAGGGAAAACGGTTGCGGATCGAGCGCTCCAGCGCGGGATTCCCTTCGAGCAGCCGGCCATGCTCCATGATGTCCAGCAGCGTTTCGATGCTGAGATGCCATTCGCGCCGGATCCGGCCGAAGATTTTCTCGCGCAACACAGCATCCGGCACGAGTTCGGCATAACGTGATGCAATCGCGATACTGCTTTTCGCAAGCACCATGTCCATGTTCGACAGCAGCGTGCGGAAGAATGGCCACTCGCGATACATCTCCTGCAGAAACGCCATGCCCTTGTCCGGGTTCTGGGCGGTCCAGGCTTCGACCGCGCTGCCGAAGCCATACCAGCCCGGCAACATCAGCCGGCATTGCGCCCAACTGAATACCCAGGGAATAGCGCGGAGATCCTCGATTCTCTGCGTTTTCTTGCGCGACGCTGGACGGCTGCCGATATTGAGCGTCGCGATCTCGGTGATGACGGTCGAACCCCAGAAATAATCCTCGAACCCTTCAGTTTCATAAACCAGATTGCGATAGGCGCTAAAGGCCAAGGCCGAGAGTCCTTCCATGGCTTCAAGATAACCCGCATTGGGCGCGCTCTGGCGCGGCTGCAGCAAACTCGCTTCCAGCGTCGCTGCGGCCAGAACCTCCAGATTGCTGCGGCCGACATCGGCGTTGGAATACTTGCTGGAGATGATTTCGCCCTGCTCGGTAATCCTGATCTGCCCGTTCACCGCGCCGCCGGGCTGCGCGAGAATGGCGTCGTAGCTCGGACCGCCGCCGCGGCCGACCGAACCGCCGCGGCCATGGAATAAGCGCAGACGCACACCATGCCGCTCGAACACCTTGATCAGTTCTATTTCCGCCTTGTACAGCTCCCAGCCGGAGGTGACGAAACCGCCATCCTTGTTGCTGTCCGAATAGCCCAGCATTACTTCCTGAATGCCGCCCCGGCTGTCGACCAGCCGCCGATACTCCGGCAGCGCGAACAGCCGATCCATGATCGCGGCACTTTGTTGCAAATCCTCGATGGTCTCGAACAACGGGACGATGTTGAGCGCGCTGGTGCCATTTGGTTTGACGAGCCCGGCTTCCTTGAGCAATACGGCGATCTCGAGCAAGTCCGAGACGCCGCGCGACATCGAGATGATACATTGCGGCACCACCGCCTCGCCGAATACGGCATGTGCATCAGCGGCCGCGCGCAGCACGCCCAGTTCAACCAGCGTCTCCTCGCTGTAACTGACAAACGACGACGCCAGCGGCCGCGCGGTCTTCAGTTCGCTCGCCAGCAAGGCGATACGCTGGTCCTCATTCAGCCCGGCATAGTTGGTGCCCGGCGCTGCAGCCTCAAGCAACTCGCCGATGGTGCGTTCATGCACGGCGGAGTTCTGGCGGATGTCGAGGCAGGCCAGATGGAATCCAAAACAATCCACCGCGCGGCGCAGCAAACGCAGGCGGCCATGAGCGATCACGCGGGAATTATTCGCAGTCAGCGAGCGATGCAGAATATCGAGGTCGCTCTTCAGTTCAGACGGGCTTGCATAGGCACTCGCATCTCCCACCGGATTGCGGTTGGTCTCAATGCCGAACTTGATCGCGGTCGCGGCCAGCCGGGCATAAATGCCGGTCACCGCGAGCCGATAGGGCTCGCCCTGACGATGCGGCGACGGATCGGGCGAGCGTTCCGCAAGCGCACGCAATTCGTCCGACACATCGGCAAGGTGCGCTGCGATCGAGAGTTCTGCGCCGAGTGAATGTAACTCATCGAGATAGAACCTGAGAATCTTGGTCGAATGCAGCCGCAGCGCGCCGCGCATCACCTCCGCAGTGACGAACGGATTGCCGTCGCGATCGCCGCCGATCCAGCTTCCCATCCGCAAGAACGAGACGAGATCACTCTCCCCGCCGTCGCTCAGCTTGTCTTCCAGCGCGCAGTGCAATCGCGGCACCTCGCGCAAGAAGGTGTAATCGTAGAACGACAGCCCGTTGGCGACCTCGTCCAGCACCGTCAACTTGGTTCGCCGCAGCAGATTGGTCTGCCATAACGTCAGGATCGCGCGGCGAAGCTGTTCCTCGGTCGTTTCACGTTCCTGAGGCGTCAGTTGCACCCGTTCGCGGCGATCCAGCAGATCGGCGATTTCCATTTCCCGGTCGATGGTGCTCTTGCGCCGGACCTCGGTCGGGTGTGCGGTCAGCACCGGACTGATCAGTGCGCCGCCAAAGAAATCGCGCAATTTGCCGGCGTCAAATCCTGCCTGCTTTGCGCGGTCGAGTGCGCCCGACAGCGACCCCGGACGCAACGCTTTGGTATCATCCTGCGCGCGCATCTGCCGGATGTTGTTCTGGTCTTCGGCAATGTTGGCAAGGTGCGAGAAATAACTGAAGGCACGAACGATCCGCACAGTATCAGCCACCGTCATGCCATCGAGAATGCCTTCCAGCTCGCGGCGCGCGAGGTGATCGTCGTCGCGATGAAATCGCACCGAACTCTGCCGGATGCGCTCGACCAGACCGAAAACATCAGCGCCTTCCTGATCGCGCACCGTATCGCCAAGAATGCGCCCGAGCAGGCGAATGTCTTCCCGAAGCTGAGCATCGCCATAAAGCCCGACGTCCTCGGGCGCATTGTCGGAACGCGGCTGTGCGGGTTGAGATGACATGAAGACACGACTCCAGACTTGGTCGGACGCCACTCAGTGCAAGTTTTCGCCTCTCGCGCAAGAAGGCGAGCTGTATGAGCTGCCCAAACCTATGGAAACGCCAGGCCATTCAGCTTTTCTGCCCGACCTGCTGCCTGTATGGACCACATTGCTGCGCAGCTTGAAATGGCAACGGTCGAACCATCATTCCCGCCTGCGAAATTCGCATGCTGAAACGATACTTCGATATCTGAATTCGGGCTATAAGCGCCTCTGAAACATGGTGGCGGCCGAAAGCGCATCCGCTAGGATGCCACGGTCGTAAAACAACATGCCAAACAAGAAGCATTCAGGGAGCGTCAGGGAATGAGCGAGGGTCTTTTCAAGGGTCTGAAGGTGATCGATTGCGCGAGCTTCATCGCCGCCCCCGCCTCGGCCACCGTGCTGTCGGATTTCGGCGCCGAGGTCATCAAGATCGAACCGCCGGGCACGGGCGATCCCTATCGCAACTTGCCGAATTTGCCGGGCTACCCCGAAACTGAGCACAACTTCGCCTGGCTGCTGGAAGGCCGCAACAAGCGCAGCCTCGCGCTCGATCTCGCCAAGCCCGAAGGTCAGGCGGTGCTGCGCAAGCTCGTCAAGGAATGCGACGTCTTCATCACGAACTTTCCGCCGCAGGTGCGCAAGAAACTGGGCCTGACCTACGACGAGCTCGCGCCGCTCAACGAGCGCATGATCTATGCATCGTTCACCGGCTACGGCGAAACCGGCGACGAAGCCAACAAGCCCGGCTTCGATTCCAGCGCCTACTGGGCGCGCTCAGGCCTGATGGACCTCGTGCGCGACGGAACGGAATCGGTGCCCGCACGCTCGGTCGCTGGCATGGGTGACCACCCCTGCGCTATGGCGTTCTATGGCGCGATCGTGACCGGGCTCTACAAGCGCGAAAAGACCGGCAAAGGCACCATGGTCTCGTCGAACCTCATGGCCAACGGCTTGTGGGCCTCGAGTGTCATGGCCCAGGCCGCGCTCGTCGGCGGAAAATTCAAGGAACGCCAGCCGCGTTCGCGCGCGATGAACGCCTGTACCAATCACTACAAGTGCAAGGATGGCCGCTGGATCATCCTTTCGCTACTCAACGAAGACAAGCAGTGGCCGAACCTCGCCCGCGCGCTCGATCGCGTCGACCTTTTGCAGGACGCGCGCTTCGACACGACAGCCAACCGCCATGCCAATTCGCAAGAGCTGGTGAAAGTACTCGATAGCGTTTTCATCGCGAAAGATCTCGCCGAATGGCGCAAGTTACTCGATGGCACCGGCATCATCTTCGGCGTCGTCGGCGTACTCGACGATCTGCTCACCGATAAGCAGATGCTGGACACCGAAGCGCTGGTGCCGTTCGAAAACGACACCATGCTGACGATCAGCAGCCCGATCTGGATCGGCGGCGAAAAGAAGCGTCCGCCACGCAAGGCGCCGGAACTCGGCCAGCACAGCAACGAGATTCTCGCAGACCTCGGCTTCAGCGGCGCGGAGATTGAGAAAATGCGCGCGGCGGGAATCGTGGGCTGACTAAGTAGAAATTCAGCCGTCATTCCGGGGCGCGAGCGTTAGCGAGCGAGCCCGGAATCCACGCATCCAGAAATACCGAATGCGCGGGCACGTGGATTCCGGGTCTGCTCCTTCGGAGCATCCCGGAATGACAGAGAGTTTCTGCAACGCTCCCCCCAAGGGAAGAACGGTCACGCATCCGCGAATTTCGGCAGCCGTTTGTCGAGATTGGCCTTCACCGCCTCGATTTGATTGGGCGAGCCGATCAACTTCTTCTGCTCGATGGATTCGGCCAGCAGCGCCGGCGCGGGATCGACACTGAGCTTGCCCAGCATCCGTTTCATCGCGCGCACCGCATCCGGGTTCTTGTTGGCGATGTCACGCGCGACCTCCAGCGCTGCCGCCCGTGGATCATCGACGATCCGCGTGGCGAGACCGTAGCTCATCGCCTCCTGCGCCGAGAAGATGCGCCCGGTGTAGCAAAGGTCGCGGAGGATATCGTCGCGCACGAGGCTCGACAGGATTGGCGTTCCCGCCATATCGGGCACCAAACCCCATTTGATTTCCATGATCGACATGCGCGCATCGCTTGAGAGAAAGCGCATGTCGGCGCCGAGAGCGAGCTGAAAGCCGCCGCCGAATGCAACACCATGCACGGCGGCAATCACCGGCACTGGCAACTCGCGCCAACCCCACACCGCGTATTGCGGGTGATTGGCAATGCCGTGGGTGCGCTGTTCGAGGTCACCGAGCCGTCCGGTGCCTTTGCCCTCGCCCATGGTCTCGAAGCGGCCCATGTCGAGACCGGCACAAAACGCACGGCCTTCGCCCGAGAGTACCACCGCGCGCAGGCCCTTCTCGCTTTTCAGCCGCGTGCATGCGGCAACGATGGCATCGAACATCGCCATGTCGAGCGCATTCATTTTGTCAGGCCGCGTCAGCCGCACATCGGCGACACCGCCTTCGATCGAGATTGAAACCCGGTCTTCCATCGCTGAAATCTTTCTGTTTTTGCGCGTCCCGTAATTGCAAAAGCAATATCCATTTTTGCCGAGGACACGTCATGCCCGAGACGTTTCCGGCTTTACAAGAGAGCCTCCATTGGTTTTAGTCAATCAACTAACTAATCAAAAATAACTCGTTGCAGGGAGGCAAGTTATGTTCACGCAAGGTCTGCTCAAGGGCCGCCGCATTCTCGTTACCGGCGGCGGCACCGGTCTCGGCAAATCCATGACCACGAAATTTCTCCAGCTCGGCGCGGAGGTTCATATCTGCGGCCGCCGAAAGAGTGTGTGTGAGGAGACCGCGGCCGAATTGATGAAGGAACACGGCGGCAAGGTTGTCGCGCATGGTGTCGATATTCGCGACGCGGGCGCTGTCGATGCGATGATCGAGGAGATCTGGACCAGTGGCCCGCTCACCGACCTCATCAACAACGCCGCAGGCAACTTTATCTCGCGCACGCAAGACTTGAGCCCGCGCGGCTTCGATGCGGTCGCCAATATCGTGATGCACGGCACATTCTACGTGACCCATGCCGTCGGCCGCCGCTGGATCGCCAACAAGCTGCGCGGCAACGTCGTTTCCGTCACTGTCACCTGGGTGCGCAACGGTAGTCCCTATGTGGTGCCGTCTGCCATGAGCAAGGCGGCGATCCACACCATGACCATGTCGCTCGCAACCGAGTGGGGCAAATACGGTATCCGCCTCAACACTATTGCGCCCGGCGAAATTCCGACCGAAGGCATGAGCAAGCGCATCAAGCCGGGCGACGAGGCTGGTGCGCGCACCAAGGCGATGAACCCGATGAATCGCGTCGGCACCATGGAAGAGCTGCAGAATCTTGCGACCTTCCTGATCTCCGGCGGTTGCGACTGGATCAACGGCGAGACCATCGCGATGGACGGCGCGCAGGCGCTCGCCATGGGCGGCAATTTCTATCAGTTGCGAGACTGGAGCGACGCCGACTGGAACGCCGCCCGCGAGGCGATCGTGGCGCAGAACACCAAGGACAAGGCGGCAAGAGGGTGAACGGCATCGGGTGAACCTTCCTCCTCGAATGAACACCGGCCGCGCCGTACACGATTGCAATCACTCGCGGGCCGCGACTTTGCGCCATCGAAGACCCGCAAGCTGGTCAAGTTCAAGCCAGTTCAGGAATCATCCGAGGATACCAGACAAATGCAGTTTGATGACGTTATCATGGGTCGCAGAAGCATTCGCGGTTACAAGCCCGATCCCGTACCCAAGTCACTCATTGAGGAGATCATCGGTCTGGCGATGCGCGCGCCATCGTCAATGAATACCCAGCCATGGAATTTTTACGTCATCACCGGCGAACCGCTGGATCGAATCCGCGCCGGCAATACTGAGCGGATGGTGGCAGGGATACCGCAGTCGCGTGAGTTCCGCACGGGCCAGGGTTTTTCGGGACAACATCGCGATAGGCAGATCGGCGTCGCCAAGCAACTTTTCTCTGCAATGGGTATAGCTCGCGATGACAAGGAGAAGCGCCAGGACTGGGTGCTGCGCGGCTTCCGTCAATTCGACGCGCCTGTATGCGTGATCGTGACCTATGATCGCGCGCTGGACGGAAGCGACGATACGCCCTTCGATTGCGGCGCTGTGGCTACCGCGCTGGTCAATGCTGCGTGGTCTCGCGGGTTGGGTGCGGTGATTAACAGCCAGGGCATTATGCAATC
>JAKFUP010000116.1 GCA_021732625.1 Hyphomicrobiales bacterium | reverse complement strand
GCCTTGCGGATACGTGGAAAGAATTCGGCGAGGCTGGCGATGCCGCCGGTCTTCGCTTTACCGCCTGCGATCCAGAAAATATCGTTGAAGGATGACAACGCCCGCGCGGCGGCATCCGCGTTGGTGGCTTTTGAGTCGTTCACGAAAAGCGTGTCGCCCTGCTTGCCAACCTGCTCCATGCGATGCGCCAGCCCCGGGAACGTCCGGAAATGCTCGACATGGCTTTCCCACGGAGGATCGGGATCCACCAGCGTCCCGACCGCAAGCGCGGCCAATGCGTTTTGCAGATTGTGCGAGCCGCGCAAGCTGCCGATTCCGGCAATGTCCCCGACAAGCGATTGGGACACCGTGCCGCTGGCGAAGACGAGTTCCGTACCATCGCCGAAGAACGAATACAGGAAATCCGGCGAAGGCTCGGGGGCTATGGAGATTGCGAGTGTCGTCCCCGGCTTCTCCGCGCGCCGCAACGCGATCGCGCGGCACCAGCCGTCATCAATACCGATTACTGCATTGGCTGCTCCATCGACCAGCCGCTCCTTCACGGCCGCGTAGTGCTCCATCGCGCCGTGGCGGTCGAGATGATCCGGAGTCAGGTTGAGCAGTACGCCAACGGACGGATCGAGACTCGGCGCGAGGTCGATCTGGTAAGACGAACATTCGATGACGTAAACGCTCTTACGTGTCGGCGGCTCAAGCGACAGGATCGCGGTGCCGATGTTGCCGCCGATCTGGACGTTATGGCCGGCCTCGCGCAGCATATGTGCGATCAACGCGGTCGTGGTCGATTTGCCGTTGGTGCCGGTGATGGCAACGAAGTGCGAGTCCGGCGCATGATGCCTGCGCTCGCGGCAGAACAGCTCGATGTCACCGATCACCTCGACGCCCGCCTCTCGCGCCTTCAGCACGGTCCAGTGCGGAGCAGGATGGGTCAGCGGCACACCGGGGGCCAGTATCAAGGCCGCGAAATTCGCCCACGAAACCGAACGAAGATCGGCGGTGATGAAACCGGCGCGGGCCGCCTCGGCGAGGCTGGCGGCGCTGTCGTCGCTGGCGATGACTTCCGCACCACCTGCCTTCAACGCATGACAGCTCGCAAGCCCCGATCCGCCGAGCCCGAATACGGCAACCGTCTTGCCCGCAAACGACGTGACGGGAATCATCAGCGCAGCTTCAGGGTCGATAGCCCGGCGAGCGCCAGCATCACCGAGATGATCCAGAACCGGATGACGATCTGCGGTTCGGTCCAGCCGAGCTGCTCGAAGTGATGATGGATCGGCGCCATCTTGAAAATGCGCTTGCCGGTGAGCTTGAACGACGCCACCTGCACGATCACCGATACCGCCTCCAGCACGAACAATCCGCCGATCACCGCCAGCACGATCTCGTGCTTGGTTGCGACCGCGATCGAACCGAGCATGCCGCCGAGCGCGAGCGAGCCGGTGTCACCCATGAAGATCGACGCAGGCGGCGCGTTGAACCAGAGAAATCCGAGACCCGCGCCGAGCACGGCGCCGCACAGCACCGCGAGTTCGCCGGTGCCGGCAACATAGTGGATTTGCAGATAGTCGGAGAACACAGCATTGCCGACCAGATATGCGATCATGCCGAAGCTCGCCGCCGCGATCATCACCGGCACGATGGCAAGACCGTCAAGACCATCGGTGAGATTCACCGCGTTACCCGCACCTACAATGATAAACGCACCGAACGCGATAAAAAACCAGCCGAAGTTCAGCACCACGTCCTTCAGGAATGGAATCACCAGCGACGTCGCAAACGGATCGCGGCCGAGCCAGATGAAGGCGAAGCACGCCGCACCGGCGATCACCGATTCAATGGCGATGCGGGTCTTGCCGGAAAATCCCGCATGGGTCTGCTTGGTGACTTTCAGATAGTCGTCATAGAAGCCGACGAAACCAAAGCCGAGCGTCACCGCGAGAACGATCCAGACAAATGGATTGCGCGGGTTTGCCCACAAGAGAGTTGAGACGACGAGGCCCGACAGGATCATCAGGCCGCCCATCGTGGGCGTGCCTATTTTGGTGACGAGATGCGATTGCGGACCGTCGGAGCGGATCGGCTGGCCTTTGCCCTGGCGAAGCCGCAGGTGATCGATGATCCAGGGACCGAACATGAAGACGAACAGCGCCGCCGTAATCATCGCCCCGCCGGTGCGGAAGGTGATGTAGCGCACCACGTTGAGAACCGGAAACGGCCCTATCGTCTCAAGCAACCAGTAAAGCATCCCGTCCGCCTATATCGCCGTAGTATATCGCCGGTCTGTGTCGCCGGCTCACGTCGCCGCTTTGCCAAGCGCGGCATCTCCGGAAAAATTCTTCTGCAAAGCAGTCACAATCAACTTCATCCTGGAGCCAAGCGAGCCCTTGACCATCACTACATCGCCCGGCCGCAACGCCCCCACTGTCACACTTTCGAGGCCCACCGAATCGGAGGCATGGGCGCCCTGCACGTTCGACGGCAATGCATCGAATAGATGGCGCATCAAGGGACCGCAACAGTAGACTTTGTCCACATTGTTGGATGTGACCGCATCCGCAAGACCACGGTGCAGTTCCGCGCTCTTTGTCCCCAGTTCGAGCATATCGCCGAGAACAGCGATCCGCCGCCCGCGCGGGCCGACTGCGGCCTGCCCCAATACATTCAGCGCCGCCGCGACCGAGGCGGGATTGGCATTGTAGCTTTCATCGATCAGTGTCGCCGTGCCATTCGGAACATGCAACGTCTCGCGCAAGCCGCGCCCGCTCGGCGCTCGCATCTCCGAGAGGGCCAGCGCCGCCAGCGTAAGGTCCGCTCCGGCCAGCGAAGCAGCCGCCAGCACCGCCAGCGTGTTCATCGCCATATGGCGCCCTGGCATGCCGATCTTGTAAGTGATGTCGTCGCCCAGAACGTTCGCGTGGACGGCAGAACTTTCCGCATGCAGCGACAGATCGATCAGCCGCGCATCGGCTCCCTCGCCGGTTCCAAACGACACGATGCGCGAAACGCCGGCCGCCGTCGCTTGCTTCGCCAGCCGTGCAAAATGCGGATTGTCGGCATTGAGCACAGCCGCGCCGCCCGGTTCGACGCCGGTGAATATCTCGGCCTTGGCATCGGCAATCGCCTCGACGGAGGCAAAGAATTCCAGATGCACAGGCTCGACAGTGGTGACGACGGCGATGTGTGGCCTCACCATGCCGACCAGCGGAATGATCTCGCCGGGATGATTCATGCCGATCTCGAACACGGCGAATTTTGAGTCAGCCGGACAGCGCGCCAAGGTCAACGGCACGCCCCAGTGATTGTTGAACGAGGCCACCGAAGCGTGAGTCATGCCTTGCGCCGACAACACACGCAGTAGCGCTTCCTTGGTCGAGGTCTTGCCGACCGAACCAGTCACTGCGAGAACCTTCGCCGTCAACCGCGTCCGCGAAGCACGGCCGAGGGCAACCAACCCTTCGAGCACGTCCGGTACGACCAGCAGCCGCGCATTCGCCGCGAATGTCACGCGCTGCGCCTGCGACACAACCGCAAGCCCCGCGCCGTTTTTCAGCGCCGTCTCGACGAAGTCGTGGCCGTCGTGCACATCGCCCTTGATCGCAAAGTAAGCATCGCCCGGCGCAATGGTGCGGCTGTCGATGGAAATGCCATCGATCGATAACGGCAACGCGCCGCTCGGTGCCGCGCCCATGGCGCGCGCCATCGCATCAATAGTCCACAGCGGCGTTTTGGTCATGCGCGCCCCGACGACAATGCGGCCCGCGCCGCGTCGTGATCGCTGAACGGCAATACCTTGTCGCCGACGATCTGCCCGGTCTCGTGACCCTTGCCAGCGATCAACAGCGCGTCACCTGCCTGCAAGCCTTCGACTGCCACGCGAATGGCTTCTGCACGATCGCCGATCTCATGGGCACCGCTGGCCGCAGCAACAATCGCCGCACGGATCGCGGCTGGATTTTCGCTGCGCGGATTGTCATCGGTGACAATCACATGGTCTGCGCCCTGTGCCGCGATCTCTCCCATCAGCGGACGTTTTCCGGCATCGCGATCGCCGCCCGCGCCGAACACCACGACGAGTTTGCGCGTCGCATAAGGCCGCAACGCCGCCAGCGCTTTCGCCAGTGCATCCGGCTTGTGAGCATAATCAACGAATACTGGCGCACCGTTGCGCTCGCCTACCAACTCGAGACGGCCCTTCGCGCCCTCCAGTTGCTCCAGCGATCCGAACACAGCATCAGCCGCACCGCCGGTTGCGATCGCAAGCCCTGCAGCGACCAGCGCGTTCTCGATCTGGAATTCGCCGACCAGCGGCAGGCGCACGCGATACTCTTTCCCCGCATGAGCGAGGGTGAGGATTTGCGCAAAACCATCGACGCGCGCATCTATCAGCCGAATGCCATCACCTGCGCGGCCCACTGTGATCAGCCGCAGGCCGCGCTTGCGTACAGCGGCATAAACAGCTTCGGAATGTTCGTGATCCGCAGCAACCACCGCCGCGCCGCCGTCGACCACGAGATCGGAAAACAATCGCAGTTTGGCGCCGAGATAATGTTCGACGGTCGGATGGTAATCCATGTGATCGCGCGACAGGTTGGTGAATCCGCCCGCGGCAACGCGCACACCATCGAGGCGAAACTGATCGAGGCCATGCGAGGAGGCTTCGAGTGCAAGATGCGTGACGCCTTCGCCTGCAAGCTCGTCGAGCGAACGGTGCAGCGCGATCGGATCGGGGGTCGTCAGCGAGCCGTAGATGGTTCGCGTCGGCGCGACCAGACCAATGGTCCCGATGCTCGCCGCCTGATGGCCGAGCCGTTGCCAGATCTGCCGCACGAACGCGGCAACCGATGTCTTGCCGCTCGTGCCGGTGACAGCGGCGATGGTGGACGGCTGACGCCGATAGAACCGCGCCGCAGCGAGCGCCAGCGCACGGCGCGGATTCCGCACGACGATCATCGGCACCGCGACTTGCGCCGCATGGTCGGACACAATGGCGACTGCGCCATTGGCGATGGCCTGCGCGATAAATTTGCTGCCGTCCGTCTTGCTGCCCGCAAGTGCAAAGAACAAGTCGTCCGGCTTGACGGCGCGGCTGTCGACGGCGATGCCGCTCACATCACAATCGGCCGCGTCGCCAGCGAGCGGTACGTCGACGCTGAAGAGATCGGACAGATTCATCAGTGAAAGACCCGAGCAATGACTTCCAATCTTGTCATGGCCGCGACAAGCGCGGGCATGACGGTGATTGAGGACCTACCGGCTTTCCTTCGATGCCGCAAGAATAAGGCGGTCGGACGGCGGCAGATCGAATCGCGGTTCGATGCCGAGCAGCGGCGCGATTCGCTCGATCACCTTGCCGCCGGTCGGCACTGCGTTCCAGCCGGAGGTGATGAAGCCATGGGTTTCCGGCAGCGGCTGCGGCTCATCCAGCATGATGAGGAGCTGGAAGCGCGGATTGTCCGATGGCATGATCGCCGTGAACGAGTTCAGCACCTGCTTCTTGGAATAACGGCCGTTGACGACCTTTTCCGAGGTGCCGGTTTTGCCGCCGACATAGAAACCCGGGATATCGGCTTTGCGCGCCGTGCCCTTTTCGGCGTTAAGCCGCATCAGGTAGCGCATCTTGTCGCTGGTGTCGGTTTTGAGCACACGCTTGGCGACCAACATTGCTTCTTCTTCGGTGCGCTTGAGCAGCGTCGGCGGAATGAGATAGCCGCCGTTGATGCAGGCGTTGATGCCCATCACCGCTTGCAAAGGCGCGACCGACAAACCATGGCCGAACGAGATGGTGATGGTATTCAGTTCGCCCCAGCGCTTCGGCACGATCGGCTCGGCGCTCTCCGGCAGTTCGGTGCGCACCCGGTCGAGCTGGCCGAGTTTTCTCAAGAATACCTTGTGCGCCTCGACGCCCTGCGACAGCGCAATCTTTGCCGCGCCGACGTTCGATGAAAAGGTGAACACCTCGGACAACGTCATCGCACGGCCGAGCGGATGAGTGTCACGAATGGTGAAGCGGCCATACTTTAACGGCCCGCCTGCATTGTAGAGTGTGTTGAGGTTGGCCTTGCCGGAATCGAGCGCCATCGCCAACGTCAGCGCCTTGAAGGTCGAGCCCATCTCGAACACGCCGGTGGTCAGCCGGTTGATGCGGGTCGGATCGTTGGCCTCGCGCGGATTGTTCGGATCGTAGTCGGGGAGCGACACCATCGCTACAATCTCGCCGGTCTTGACGTTCGACACCAGACCGGCCGCCGCCTTCGCCTTGAATTTCTCTTTGGCCTTCAGCAATTCATCGCGCAGCGCCTGCTCGACCCGCAGATCGACCGCGAGTTCGACCGGCTTCTGCAGACGGTCGGTGGCAAAGCCGGCGCGATGCAGATCTGCAAGCCCGTTGCCGTCCAGCCATTTCTCGATACCGGCGATACCCTGGTTGTCGATGTTGACGTGGCCGATCAGATGCGACACCACCGGACCGCTCGGATAAACGCGGCGGTTCTCGCGCAGGAAACCAAGACCCGGAACGCCGAGGCGGTGAATTGCCTGCTGCTGCTCGGACGTGATTTCGCGCTTCAGCCAGACAAAACCTTTTTTCGACGACAGCCGTTGCCGCACCTCGCCTTCGTCGAGATCAGGCAGTGTCCCGGTCAGAAGCTCAATCGCTTCATCCCTGTCAATGATGCGGCGCGGCTCGCCGAATAGCGACGCCGCTTTGACATCGGTTGCAAGAATTTCGCCGTTGCGATCGACGATGTCGGGCCGCGAGGTCGCGGTAGCGTCTTGAGATGCCGTGCGGCGTGCACCCGGGCTTTCGCCTCCGGCGGCGAACATCACCAGACGCCCCGCGATCACCCCATAGACCATCGTAAAGGCGAGGATCGCAAATCCGACGCGCGCCCGCGCTTTCGACGCGCGATCGACGTTGCGCCCGTAAAGCAGGCTGCGGACAAGACGCTGATGCCAGCGCGTCAGAACTTCATCGCTCATGGCTCATCGTCCTCGGACTTCGGGAGGCTGCCGGTGATGACATCCTGATCGATCACGTCGATCATCGCCCCGATTGGATCGGCGACATCAGGCTTGGCGTAATTCGGCGGCCGCTCGGGCAGATTTCTCAACCGATCGGTTTGCTGCGGCTCCATCGTGCGCAGACTGAGATGTTTTGAGGCCAGCGCTTGTAACCGGCCCGGAGTCTGCAAACGCGCCCACTCCGCCCGCAACGCAGCGATCGCGTCGCGCTCCTCGCGGATATCCGCGCGCAGCCGCAACACGCGCTCGGTACGCACCGTGGATTCCATCTTGATGTGATAGACATGCGCCGCCGCGAAAACGAGCGCGCAGATGACGAAGACGTGGACGAAGCGCATCGTTCAGCCTCCCCGCATCACGTCGGCCAGCGACGGCCAACGGAACGGCGCATCGCTATCGATAAATGGAGCGTCGGTTCGTATCGCTGCGCGCAGCTTGGCCGAGCGGGCGCGCGGATTGGCCGCGACCTCCGCTTCACTCGCGGTCACAGCGCGCTTGGTCAGCAATTCGAACCGTGGCGGCTGATATTCCAGTTCCGGCAAATGCCGCGAACCGCCGCCGGACTTTGCGCGTTCGGTGAGGAATGTTTTGACGATGCGATCTTCCAGCGAATGGAACGACACGACCGCGAGACGTCCGCCCGGCTTCAAGATGCGCTCGGCGGCAAGAAGCGCGTCTTGCAGTTCGTCGAGTTCTTCGTTGACCAGAATCCGCAACGCCTGAAACGTCCGCGTCGCCGGATGGATCTCGTTCGGCTTGGCGCGCACCACGCGCGATACGATAGCGGCCAAAGCCTTGGTGGTCGTGATCGGCGCTTCGGCGCGCGCTGCGACGATCGCGCGTGCAATTCCGCGCGAGCGGCGCTCTTCGCCGAAGATGTAGATGACGTTGGCGAGATCGGTCTCAGTCGCGGCGGCGATGACATCCGCCGCGGTCGGCCCGTCATGGCCCATC
>JAKFUP010000211.1 GCA_021732625.1 Hyphomicrobiales bacterium | reverse complement strand
GCTCAATTGCGACAATTCCACGGCGACGCTGCTTGGAAGGTATCCAAGTCACGGCGGCCACTTCGCGCCTCTTCTGATCGCCGAAAGAAAGCTTTTGCGACGGAAATGCCCTACCCGCCGCTCCGGTAGACCTGAATATCAAGGTCGCGAATCTTCTTGCGAAGCGTATTCCGATTCAGCCCCAGCAGGTCCGCCGCCCTGATCTGGTTGCCCCGTGTGGTCGCCAGCGCTGCGGTCAGCAGCGGCACTTCGATTTCTCGCAGAATCCGATGGTAGAGACCGGGCGGCGGAACGCCATTGGGGAAGCTCGCAAAATGGCTCGCAAGATAGATCTCGACCGCATCGCCAAGATTGTCCACGCCTTGGGGAGCGCTCGGCCCTGCAGAGACCGCAGGCGGCGCCAGCTCTCCGTCGATCACCGACGCCGTGATGACGTCCTGCGGGTAGAGCGCAGCCAGGCGTCTTGCCAGGTTTTCGAGCTCGCGCACGTTGCCCGGCCAGCGATGCTGTTTCATGCGCTCAAGAGCCTGGGCGTCAAGCTTCTTGGGCGGCAAGCCGTCTTTCTCGGCCAATGTGAAAAAATGCCGAATAAGGTCCGGCAAATCCTCGATGCGCTCGCGCAGCGGCGGCAGCCGGAGCGGCACGACGTTGAGGCGGAAGAACAAGTCTTCGCGAAACAATCCCTGCTGAATCAAAATCCGCAGATCTTTGTTACTCGCAGCAACAATCCGCACATCGGTTTTGATCGGGGTGCGGCCGCCGACGGTGGTGTATTCGCCCTGCTGCAACACGCGCAGCAGTCGTGTCTGAGCTTCCATCGGCATGTCGCCGATTTCGTCGAGGAACAGCGTACCGCCCTCGGCCTGCTCGAAGCGGCCCGAGGCGCGTGTGTTGGCGCCGGTGAACGCACCGCGTTCGTGGCCGAACAGTTCGGATTCAATCAGGTCGCGCGGGATCGCTGCCATGTTGACGGCCACGAACGGCCCGTTGCGTCGCTTGCCATAATCGTGAAGCGCGCGGGCGACGAGTTCCTTGCCGGTGCCGGACTCGCCGGAAATCATCACCGTCAGGTCGGTCTGCATCAATCGCGCCAGCACGCGATAGATTTCCTGCATCGCCGGCGAGCGGCCCACCAGCGGGATCGAGTCGAACTCGCCCTCCTCGTGCACGGCAGCGGCGCGTTCTTTCGGCTCGGCCAGCGCGCGTCCGACGATCCCGATCAGTTCCTTGAGATCGAACGGCTTCGGCAAATACTCGTAGGCACCGCGCTCAGACGCACGGATCGCTGTCATGAACGTATTCTGCGCACTCATCACGATGACCGGCAGGTTCGGCCGCATTTTCTTGATGCGCGGCAGCAGATCAAATGCGTTTTCGTCCGGCATCACCACATCGGTGATGACAAGATCGCCATCGCCCTGGCTGATCCAGCGCCAGAGCGTCGTGGCATTACCGGTGAGACGAACCTCGTAACCGGCGCGCGACAACGCTTGATTGAGCACGGTGCGAATGGCGGTGTCGTCATCGGCAACGAGAATACTACCTGCGGGCATTGTTGGTCCTCATCGTTCACCATACGAGGTGTGCGGCGGCGAGCCCGGCATCTCGCCACTGTTATTGGCAGTCGGCTTCTTCCCGGCGCTGTACATCGGCAACAGGACGCGGAAAACGGTTCGGCGTGGCTGTGACTCGCACTCGATGATGCCGCCATGGTCGCCGACGATCTTGGCAACCAGCGCCAGACCAAGGCCGCTTCCCGTCGGCTTGGTCGTCACGAATGGATCGAACAGATTTGGCAACAGGTCGTCCGGCACGCCGGGACCGTTGTCCTTCACGCAAAATTCGAGTGGCAACGATACGCGCGACTTGTTGCCCGGAATCGAGAGCCGCACGCCGGGCCTGAACGCCGTCGTCAGCTGGATCTCGCCGTCGGTGCCGAGATCGATCAGCGCTTCTGCCGCGTTCTTCACGAGATTGAGGAACACCTGAATCAGCTGATCCTGGTTGGCGAGCACCGGCGGCAGCGACGGATCGTACTCTTCGACAAACTTGATGTTGCGGGCAAAGCCCGACTGGGCGAGCCGCTTCACATGATCGAACACCGAATGGATGTTGACGGCATCGCGCGGCACCGGCCGCTCGTCGCCGAACACTTCCATCCGGTCCACCAGCGTCACGATGCGATCGGCCTCGTCGCAGATCAGCCGGGTCAGCATGCGATCCTCCGCGGACGCCGCCTGCTCCAGCAGCTGCGCCGCGCCGCGAATGCCAGAGAGCGGATTCTTGATCTCGTGCGCCAGCATCGCGGCCAGCGCCGTCACCGAACGTGCCGCGCTGCGATGAGTCAGCTGGCGATCCATCTTATCGGCGATGGTGCGTACCTGAAGCATTACCACAATGCAGCCGGGACGTTCGTTCAGCGGTGCGACGTGAATGTCCACCTGCCGGTCGCCGCCGATACGGGGCGTACCGAGGTCCACCTTGTACTCGTTGACCGGCGAGCCAGATTTGCGCACCTGCTCGATCAGCGACAGCAACGGGCTGCCGAACGGAATCAACTCCTTCAGCGATTGCCGGCGCAAGAGCTGCAAGGAAATCTCGAAGAAGGATTCCGCCGCGATATTTGCATCCATGATCTTGCCGTCCGGCGCGATCTGAAGCACGGGATTTGGCAATGCATTGAGGAGTGCATCGCTATCGGACGAGGATGGCGGCAGCCGATGTTCCGCGACGCTTTTCATGCTGCAGCCTTCCAGGCGAAATCATCGAAGGCATCGCGCAGGCCACGGCGGACCTGATCGGGAGACTCTGTAGTCAAAATATCGGAGCGCCAGCGCCGTAGCGTTTCGACAGGCGTCTGTGCGGTGTCGGATGCCACATCGAGCGCCCAGCCGAGATGCTTGCGAACATGCCTGATCCCGATCCGCAGGCCGTAGTGATCGAGCGCATGCTCGTAAAGCTGATGAACATGATGAAACTGATCTTGAAGGCTTGGCGCGGATTCGGGCGCGGCGCCATCGAGTTGACGGCCGATCTGTCCCGGCAACCAGGGTTGCCCCTGCGCGCCGCGGCCGATCATGACGGCGTCGGCTCCAGAATCCTCAAGAGCCGTCTGCGCTGTTTCGAATGACTTGATATCGCCGTTGACGACCAGCGGAATATCAATCGCATAGCGAACCGCGCGTACGGCGCGCCAATCTGCTTGACCTTTGTAGAACTGGCAGCGAGTACGGCCATGTACCGTAATCATCTGCACGCCGGCGGATTCGGCGCGCCGCGCCAACTCAGGCGCGTTGAGCATCTGCTCGTCCCAGCCGAGACGCATCTTCAGAGTGACCGGCACATCGACGGCAGAAACGGTGGCCTCGATCAGCGTGAGCGCGTGGTCCAGATCGCGCATCAGTGCAGAGCCGGATGCCCCGCTCGTGACGTGACGCGCCGGACAACCCATATTGATGTCAATGATGTCCGCGCCGCCAGCCTCGGCGATCCGCGCGCCTTCCGCCATCCAGTGCGCTTCACAGCCCGCAAGCTGCACGACATGCGGTGTCGCGCCCGCGGCTTCACAGCGCAACTGCGACATCGCTCTGCCTTGCACGAGGTCTTCGCTCGCCGTCATCTCGGACACAACGAGTCCGGCGCCAAGCGATGCAGCGAGACGCCGAAACGGTGCATCGGTAACGCCGGACATCGGAGCGAGAATGACCCGGTTAGCGAGACGGGTCGCGCCAATACTGATTGCCGGTGGACTCACGTGTGCCGGGCTTGTCACAATTTTCCTGCTATCGCTGAGGCATAGCTTCATTGCTACGGCCCTCGCTCAAAACTTAGGCATGAAATTCTATTGCCTAGAGTTTAGACAAAAACAAAGAACTTGCAAGTGCAGCGCAGCACGATTGCCAAGCTGCCCACAACTCAGGAATCATCCTGTTTTTGCGCAGAAACATGGTAAGTGCAGGGCCTTATCCCGCCAAGAAAATCATCCATGGAACCAGCCCTGTTGTCTTTGCATGGCCAAAACTGACCGAAGCGCCGTCATTATCGTCGCTGCTGGCCGCGGTTTGCGGGCCGGAGCTGGTGGACCGAAACAATACCGGACGATTGCGGGCCGCCCTGTCATCGCGCGTGCGCTAGAGCCGTTCTGTATCCATGCGCGGATTTCGACGATCCAGCCGGTCGTCAATCCCGACGATATCGCGATGTTCAATGGCGCCGTGCAGGGTCTTCGCTTCCAGAGTCCGGTACCTGGCGGCGCGACCCGTCAAGCGTCAGTTCGCGCCGGACTTGAAGCGCTCGCTTCTGATCCGCCTGACATCGTCCTGATCCATGACGCCGCACGGGCCTTCGTGACCGGCGCACTGATCTCGCGCGCGATCGATGCTGCGAAGATCACAGGGGCCGCGATCCCGGCTGTCGCCGTGACGGACACGATCAAGGCGGTCAACGCGGCGGGCCACATCGTCGCGACGCCCGATCGCGCGACGTTACGGATCGCGCAGACGCCTCAGGCTTTTCATTTCGAAACGATTCTCGAAGCTCATCGACGCGCCGCCCGCGACGGCCGCGACGACTTCACCGACGATGCCGCCATTGCCGAATGGGCGGGATTGACGGTCGCAACTTTTGAAGGCGATGTTGCCAACATGAAGCTGACCAACCCGGAAGACTTTCAACGCGAGGAAGCGCGGCTTGCGGCGTCGCTCGGCGATGTCCGGACCGGCACAGGTTACGACGTCCACGCGTTCGGCGATGGAGATCACGTTATGCTGTGCGGCGTACGCGTGCCGTTCAGCCGCGGATTTCTGGCGCATTCCGATGGCGACGTCGGCCTGCACGCGCTGGTCGATGCCCTTCTCGGCGCTCTTGCCGACGGCGACATCGGATCACACTTTCCACCCAGCGATCCCAAATGGAAGGGCGCTGCGTCGGATCAATTCCTGAAATATGCCATCGAGCGCGTGACCCAACGTGGCGGCCGCGTCGCCCATCTCGACGTGACCATGGTCTGCGAAGCGCCGAAGATTGGACCTTTGCGCGATGTGATGCGTGCGAGGATAGCCGAAATCACGGGTCTCCCCGTCTCCCGCATCTCGGTCAAGGCAACCACCAGCGAACGGCTCGGCTTCACCGGACGGCAGGAAGGCATCGCCGCCATCGGCAGCGCCACCATCCGACTGCCCTGGGACAACTAAAATGCGCGGCAGCGACGTCAGTGGCGGCACGCGCGCCCTCGCCCGATCGCTGCTCGACCTTTGCCGTTCCCGCAAACTGACCATCGCAACCGCTGAGTCATGTACAGGCGGCCTCGTCGCGGCAGCGCTGACAGACATTCCCGGATCGTCGGACGTCATCGACCGCGGATTTGTGACCTACTCGAACGATGCCAAGCGGGCGATGCTCGGCGTCAAGGAAGCAACGCTTGCAGCGTTCGGCGCGGTGAGCAAGGAGACCGCCATTGCCATGGCCGTCGGCGCATTGGAACGTGCGGGCGCGGGCCTCGCCGTATCGATTACCGGTATCGCCGGCCCCGGTGGAGCAACGCCGGGCAAGCCTGTCGGGCTCGTACACTTTGCCGGAGCCGCGCGCGACGGGCGCATCGTATCGCGCGAATTTCGGTTCGGCGCGATCGGGCGCAGCGCTGTGCGCCAGCGTTCCGTCGTCGAGGCATTGAAGCTTCTGACAGAACTCGCCCGCGGCCCCGCCAAACCGCCGGTCAAGCGCCCGCGCGAGGCGGCCGATAGATTGCGTCCGCGTGCGCCTCGAACGCCGCGGCGAACCGCTGGAACGCGGCGTCGAACATCGCGCCCATAAGAATGGCCAGCATCCGGCTTTTGAATTCGTAGGATATGAAAAATCCGACGTCGCTCGCGTTGTCGCCTTTCGGCGTGAACGTCCAGCGGTTCTCCAGTTTCGAAAACGGCCCGCTCAGATATTCGACCAGGATTTTCAGGTTCGGCCGATCCAGTGTCACGCGGCTGGTAAAGTTTTCGCGCACCAGCTTGAACGACACCGTCATGTCGGCAACGATCACCTCACGTCCATCCGCCCCCCGAGTCCGCTGGCGCACTTTCAGCGATTTGCAGAGCGGCACGAATTCAGGATAGCGCTCGACATCTGCAACCAGATCGAACATCTGATCCGCGCGATGGCGAACGCGGCGCGTGTTGGCAAATTGCGGCATGAGAATTAGCGCGACATTTTATTTTCGAGCATGATCTGAAACCGATCCACCCTCGGGTCGAGTAAGTCGCCCAAGGGCATGCTTTTCGGGATCATGCTCGCGCCGAGCGTGCCGCCTGGAGTTTCGCAAAATCATCGCCGGCGTGATGCGACGAACGGGTCAACGGGCTGGCAGACACCATCAGGAACCCTTTGGCGTAGGCGACCTTCTCATAGCCCGCGAACTCGTCGGGCGTAACGTAGCTCATCACGGCGTGATGCTTGCGCGTCGGTTGCAGATATTGGCCGATGGTGAGGAAATCCACGTCAGCAGAGCGCAGGTCGTCCATCACCTGCAGGACTTCGTGACGCTGTTCGCCAAGCCCGACCATGATGCCGGACTTGGTGAAAATCGTCGGATCGATTTCCTTGACCCGCTGCAGCAAGCGGACGGAATGGAAATAACGCGCGCCGGGCCGCACTGTCAGATAGCGCGACGGCACCGTCTCGAGGTTATGGTTGAACACGTCGGGCTTCGCTGCAGCAACGACTTCCAGCGCGCCTTCCTTACGCATAAAGTCCGGCGTCAGAATCTCGATCGTCGTCTGCGGGCAGCGTTCGCGAATGGCGCGGATGGTCCGGGCGAAATGATCGGCACCGCCGTCCGCGAGATCGTCGCGATCAACAGATGTGATGACAATATGCGCCAGTCCGAGCTTCGCGGTCGCCTCGGCGACATTGTCCGGCTCGTCAGCATCGAGCGCGACGGGCATGCCCGTTTTGACGTTGCAGAAGGCGCACGCGCGGGTACAGGTGTCGCCCATGATCATGAATGTGGCGTGCTTCTTGTCCCAGCATTCGCCGATGTTGGGGCAGCCCGCCTCCTCGCAGACGGTCACGAGCTTGTTGTCGCGGACGATCTTGCGGGTGTCGGCATAGCCGCGCGTATTCGGCGCACGAACCCGGATCCAGTCCGGTTTCGGCATCAACGGCGTATCCGGCCGGTTCACCTTTTCCGGGTGCCGGGGGCGCACAGACTGCGGGGAAACTGTATCGAGAACGACGACCATGGCCTATCCAAGCGCTACAGGTCCTAAGTAATCCTCAATAGACCCCGCCGCAACCGCAGACCCCTCCACTCGCCGCACGAGTTTCATGCAGCAACAGCCGCCATTGCCTGGAAAGCCGCTTAACAGGCGTTTTTTCGCCCGCAGCGTCCATGACGTGGCTCCCGACCTGATCGGAGCAACCATGCTGGTCGACGGGGTGGGCGGAATCATTGTGGAGGTCGAGGCCTACCATCACACCGAGCCGGCGGCGCATTCATATCGCGGGCCGACCCCGCGCAATCTGGTGATGTTCGGGCCGCCGGGATTTGCCTACGTCTATCGCTCCTATGGTATCCACTGGTGCGTCAATGTGGTCTGCGAAGCCGAAGGCTCAGCCAGCGCGGTGCTGATCCGGGCGATCGAGCCGACCCACGGCATTGCGGCGATGCGCAGGCGGCGCGGTCTGCAGGACGAGCGCATGCTGTGTTCCGGCCCCGGAAAGCTGTGCGAGGCCATGGCCATCAGCATCAAGCACAACGGCCTCTCGCTGCTGACACCGCCGTTTGCCGTTCACGCTCGTAAAGCGAAGCCCGACATCGTCACCGGCGTTCGCATTGGGATCACCAAAGCGGCCGAGCTGCCCTGGCGTTACGGCCTGAAAGGCTCGCGCTTTCTCAGCAAGGCTTTCCCGGCGAGGTGAGCCTGCCGGGCATCAAACGGCTCAAGCCTCACGCCGCGTTCTTGAGACGCTCGAGCGCCTCGACGATC
>JAKFUP010000176.1 GCA_021732625.1 Hyphomicrobiales bacterium | reverse complement strand
CTTCACGCAATTCATCGCCTCGCTGTGGCCCGAAGCGCAGAAGGCCGGCGTTTCGCGCAAGACGTTCGATGCGGTGACGCGCGGGCTCGAGCCGGACTACAAGCTGCCGGATTTGCTGTTGCCGGGTCGCCCCGAGACCGGTGCTCCGGCACAAGCCGAATTCGTGCAGGTGCCGTCGCAGTATGTAAATGAGGCCACCATCGCCCGTCTCGCATCGCATGCGCAGACATTGATGCAGCAACACCGTGCGGCGCTGATCGGTATCGAGCGCGAGTATGGCGTGCCCGCATCGGTGGTGTTGGCGATCTTCGGTCGTGAGACCGATTTTGGACGCGCAGCGTTGCCTTACAACGCCATTCGCGTGCTGGCGACGCAGGCTTATGCCGGGCGGCGCAAAGCACAGTTTCGCGAGGAGTTCGTTCTCGCGCTGAAAATTCTCGAAGAAGGCCACGTCAAGCTGAAGGATATGCGCTCGTCATGGGCAGGCGCGATGGGTTTGACGCAATTCCTGCCTTCGGAGTTCTACAAGAATGCCGTCGACTTTGACGGCGATGGCCATCGCAATGTCTGGACGTCGGTACCGGATGCACTGGCGTCAGCCGCGCTTCAACTCAAGAACAAAGGCTGGCAACCGGGTTTGCGCTGGGCCTACGAAGTCCGCGCACCCAAGTCTGCGGATTGCACGCAAGGCGTTCCCGAAGTGATGCGGCCGATCGGCGACTGGCTGAAGGCTGGCTTCGTGCCTGTACGCGGGCGGCAATTAAGTTTGGCCGAGCAGGCGCAGCCGGCGTCTTTGTTGCAACCCGAAGGTATTTACGGCCCCGCATTTCTGACGACGAAGAATTACTTCGTCATCAAGGAATACAATTTCTCCGATCTCTATGTGCTGTTCGTCGGGCATCTCAGCGACCGTATTGTCGCGTCCCAGTCTTTCGAGACGCCGTGGTCGGCATCGACGCAGATGCGCACGGAGGATGTCGAGGCGATGCAGCGGCAATTGACCAAGCTCGGTCTCTACGGCGACAAGATCGATGGCAAGGCGGGAATGAAAACCCGCTCGGCACTCGGCGCCTATCAGAAGTCGGCGGGACTCAAGGTCGATTGCTGGCCGAGCCAGACGGTGCTCAAGGCGATGGGCGGCGGTAAATAGTTTTCGGCATCGGTTGCGTTGAACAAACAAAAACCCGGCCACAGGGGCCGGGTTCCGCATTGATAGAACGTCGTTAAACGGCGAACTGAAATCTCAGTATTGGTCGCAAACTCTGATCGGGCGACGCTGACGCCAGCCATAACCGTCCCAAACCGGCTCACGCTCGACGAGGTGGCAGCGCGGTTGTTCGACATAAGCGGGAGCGGGCTCATAGTAACCGTAAGCTGGGCGCTGCGAGTTGGCGATCGCGCCACCAATGATGGCGCCACCGATCAAACCGCCGGCAATACCGGCAGCAACGCCGCGGCCTTGCGCATTGGCAGCAGGGATCGCTGTTGCCAGGGAACCAGCGAGTGTCGCGACCGCGAGGATCGCCGAAACAGTTTTCTTCATCATCATCTCCTCAGATCACGCCAGATCCCGGCGCTGGGAATCGGTCAGCCAATGTTCAAACGGGTCAGCGATATTATCGCGATTATTTCATCAATGAAAGCATCGGCGTGCATAGGCCGTGAACGCCGATTGGCGAGAAGCCTTGAAAACGCGGGTTTTTGAGGGCGAATGCACCCATTTCCGGGAAAATTGCTTTTTTGGGAGCACAAACCCGAGCCTGCGGTTCAAAAATACCGCGGGATGGTGGTTCAGCGCCGGCTTGGGTTATGGGGATCTGGCGTCGTTACGGGCAGTAATTTAGATCGGTTCTAAGTTGGAGGCGTCCGTCTGCCCCACATTGGAATAGCTAGAAACTGCCTGTTTTCCTTTTGCATCAGGCGTATCCCTCAAATATCGCTAGAGCATGATCGTCTGTTCCTGCAACGTCATTTCCGACCACGACATCCGCAATGCGGTGAGTTCGGGAGGCCCCGTGCCTCGCACCGCGCGGCAGGTTTATGGTTGCCTGGGTTGTAGCGCCGAGTGCGGACGCTGCGCGCGGACGATCAAGAAGATCATGAATGAAGCGCTCGGCGCATGCGCCAAGGCCTGCTGTTCGGGCTGTCCGCACGCCGGATCCCACGACCATGGGTCATCCGGCGGGAAAGCGGCCATTCTCGCTGCGGCGCTTGATCCTCACGCCGACCAGCACGCCGCCTAAGCCTCTCTTTGGTTTTGGTTTTTCGGTCTTCCACCGGTTCGGCCTACACCGGCTGTCTGAGACTTGCCCTGCCTCTTGATCTGATTTAGAACGCTTCTAAATTAACGCGTTGCGGTTCCGTTTGAGCCGGACAGGAGCGGGTATCATGAAGGGCGATCCAAAGGTCATCGATTTTCTCAACAAGGCGCTGCGGCATGAACTGACGGCGGTCAACCAGTACTGGTTGCACTATCGCCTGCTGGAAAACTGGGGCCTCAAGGATCTTGCCAAGACCTGGCGCAAGGAATCGATCGAGGAAATGGAGCACGCCGACAAGCTGATCGACCGGATCATCTTCCTCGACGGCTTCCCGAACATGCAGGTGCTCGATCCATTGCACATCGGCCAGAGCGTCAAGGAAATTCTCGATTGCGATCTGAAGGCCGAATACTCCGCGCGAGCGCTTTATGAAAAGGCGGCGACGCAGTGCCACGCCTCGAAGGATTATGTGACTCGCGATATTTTCGAGCAGCTCATGAAAGACGAGGAAGGCCACATCGATTTCCTCGAAACCCAGATCGACCTTGTGAAGAAAATCGGTGTTGAGCTGTATTCGCAAAAGCACATGGGCAAACTCGACCACGATTGATTCTTGAAATCATCGGGTTCTTGAAATCATCGGGTTCTTGAAATCATCGCGAAACTGAAAAGCGATCCATTCGCGGGATGGGTCGCTTTTTTGTCGGCGCGGTTTCAATCGACCTTGGCTTGAATCTCCTCCGCCAGCAGCACGAGCGCCCGCTCGGCAAATGCGCGCATGTTTTCCTGGCGGTTGCCGTGTCCGGTCTCGAGTGTCACGGCGCGCGTCATCGGGCCCGCGATGGCCATGCAGGAATGACCAGCCGCGTCGCCATAGCGATTGCCGCTCGGGCCGGTGGCGCCGGTCTCGCTCAGGCCCCATGTGCTGCCGAGTTGTTGTTTCACACGCTCGGCAAGCAACGTGGCATATGGCTCAGTCGCCGAACGCAAGCCTTCCATGTCGTCCTTGGTGATGAGTGCCACAGCCGCGCGGGCGCGGGGCGTGTAGATCACGGTGCCGCCGCGGTAATAGGCCGATGCACCAGCAACGCTCAGCAGTGCAGCGGAAATCAATCCGCCGGTAGAGGATTCCGCGACACCAACAGTCTCGCCGCGCGCGATCAGACGCGCGGCGATCATTTCAGCGAGAGGCAAAAGCCGATCCATCTCGTAGCCTCCGTTTCCGAAGTTCGTTAATCATTACGGCCCCAGATACGAACGTCGGAAACAAAGGGATACGAGCAACCTTTGCGTTTCTAGTGCCGTTTTTCGATCTGAAGTTCCTGATCCGAATTTGCGGCAATTGCTGCAGAAACTTCAGATCGGCGGCACTAGAGCGACTTGACCTCGACCTTGCGGAATTTGATCACGCCGATCCCCGGGTCCTTCGAGCTGCCCGGAAAACGCTGCAGCGCAATCGGCCCCTTGGCGAATTTGGAATCCTCAGCCTCGACAGTCTTCTGGCCGTTCATGAGCACAGTGAGCTTGTTGCCCTTCGCTGTGATCTCAAAGGTATTCCATTTACCGCCCCCGGTTCCTGTACCGGCTTTAGGCATCGGATTGACCTTGGCGACGTTGACGATGGCGCCGGTGCCGTAGCTAGGGTCCGGGCGCTTGTCGAAGATGTTCACTTCGTAAGAGTTGTCCGCGGTCACCTTCGCCGGGTCGCTGAGACGAATATAGATTCCGCTGTTGGCGTCGTCGTCGGCCCAGAATTCCGCGCGAATCTGGAAGTCAGTGTAAGATTGCTTCGTCACCAGAAAGCCGCTGCCGGTGTCGGCCGAGACTTCGCCGTTGGCGAGCTTCCAGTTGGCGTCGCCGATCGGCGTGAAATTGTCGAGATTTTTGCCGTCAAACAGCGTCACCCAGCCGCCTTCCGATTGGCCGACGGCGTCGCGGCTATGCCAGGTGGCGGTGAGACCGAAAGCAAGCAGCGCAATCGCTGCCAGAGACCAGCGTTTCATGAAAGTCCTCCCTTATTTGCCTTGTTTTGATTTGCAGATGATTTGTCAGCAGAGCCGATTTGTCAGCAAAGCCGATGTTTGCGGCAGCGCACAACCTGTATCGTTGCGCGGTCACGATTGCATGGAGGATGCAATCGGTAAAGCGCCAGCATGGGCGATCGCGCCATGATGTAATCGCGAGCCTATGATGTGGATCGCGGGCCCTTTGGCTCCAGCGGGCAGCTTGCAAACGCGGCCTTGATCGCCAGCTCCGATCCGTCGACATAGAACTCTGTCACGGACCGGCCCGCATTGAACGAACGCGATCGCACCACGAGCCGCTTTGTACCTTCCATACTCCTGATGAACTGGACGACACTCGCCCGGTCTTCGATCACGATGGCCCTGGCGTTGTGCAGGAAACGGACATTGACGTTGTCATGTCCGGGTCTTTCATCAAACCGGTAGCCGAAGATGGAGTTGGGGCTGCTGCCGACCTTGAAGTCATACGAGAACTTGACGACCGGGTCCTTGTCCGAGCAGGTCAGTTGCATGGATGCCGGTTTGGCGAAATACTCCAGCGATGCGCTGGACGACCTGATCGTGTAGACGCGGGCCGATGGCACGGCGATACCGGTAATCGGGTCGATGTTGTTCTCGATTAGCCAGTTGCCGGCATAGCTCGTATAGGTCTCGCCGCCGATCGTCACGAACGGATCGAGCGCGCACCCGCCCAGCACAAATGCTGCAAGACAGCCAACCACGTAACGCACGGCATATTCCTCCGGATGCAATCAGGCTGCACCCGGTGGTTCTGCCGCGCAACGTGCGCGGACCTCCGAGAAATAGGTATTGCGGCTGACGAGCGCTGCACCGGAAGGCCAGCGGCCTTCCGTGCTCGCCTGCTGTCGATATCCTTTATCTGGCTGACGATCCGACGGTCGCGGCAGGCGGCAGGCTCTGCATGAATTCGCCGAGCTGCTGCTTGTAGAATTTCGCCGCGCCCGTCGTGAGATGGCCGCGCGTGTCGTTGCTGGCCGGGATCAGATACAGCTTTGCGTTCTTGATCCGCTTCAGTTCGCGATCCATCAGGCCCGTCTCGGGCGGATTGCGTTCATCGTCGGCTGCATTGATCGCCAGCACCGCGGCGTCGATCTTCTCCAGACCGGGCGACGGATTGTAGTCGCGCGAGGATTCCCACTGATAGAGATAATCATTGGCGTCAGCGTCAAATGTCGCCTTCAGCCGGCCGTCGATGATCTGGTCGGCCTTCTCGCGGGTCGGCGCCAGCGACTGATAGGCGAGGGTGCCGCCCGCGGTCGCGATGCCGAAGAACGAATTGGCGATCTTCATCGACACGGGCTGCGCCGCGTAATTGCCGTTGGCATAGGATGGATCGTTGCGGATGGTTTCCAGCAGAAGCCGCCGCAGCATCCAGTTGCGCGCCGACATCTCGCTGGGCTGTGACGCCATCGGCACCAGCCCGTCCGTGTAGCCCGGATATTTCACGCCCCAGATCCAGGCATGCATGCCGCCCATCGAATTGCCGATAATGAGCCGCACGTGACGGATGCCGAGGCCTTCGGTCAGCAAGCGGTGCTGCGCCGCGACCATGTCGTCGTAGTTGTACTTCGGGAATTCCGTCTTCATGCCGTTCGACGGCTTCGACGAACGGCCGTGCCCGATCGAATCCGGGATGATGATGTAATGCTTCGCGGCGTCGAGCGGCTGGCCCGCGCCGAACAATTCGCCGGCGAACGCTGCCGTCAGCATGCTCGCCGCCGAGCCGGTGGTGCCATGAAGCACAATGACCGGCATGCCTGACGGATCGCCCACGGTGGTGTAGGCGAGTTTCAGCTCTGGCATCGTCTGCCCGTTGCTGAACTTGAAATCCCTGGCGATCCACTCGCCCTGCTTTGGTGCGGGATAGTCCGCCGCGAACGCTGTGAACGACACCAGCGTACACATCACGGACAGGATTGTTTTTGCGGATTTCATGCGTTGCTCCCCGATGCGGTGCGCTCTCTTAATGCGGGTTTCTTGGCGCGCCTTGCGGTTGCTCTATAGCATGACGGAACACAGACAGCGATCACGTTCGCTCCTGGTCTCTTGTTGCGATGCAATTGATCTGCGGCGCAGCGCATGACGGCTTGAAGCGGACGCGGTCGACGGCCTAAAATCGGGGCATCAAAACGATGGATCGAACGATGCGATATAGTCTTGTTCTGGCTTTGACGATCATATCCGCGCCCGCGATCGCCGGCACCTCGCAAGGCTATGGCCAAGGTGGCTGGTTCGAACGCTTCCAGCCGGTGATCGACGAACACAACAGCAGCGGCGAATTGATGCGCATCCAGGGCCACTGCCAATCCAACTGCACTCTGTTTCTGGGCCTGCGCAACGTCTGCGTCGAGCGCAGTGCGCGGCTGCTGTTTCATGCCGGTCATGGCCGCGGGCCGAACCGGAATGTCATCAATGCGGGATCGACCCAGCGCATGATGAACGCCTACAATGCAAGCCTGCGCCAGTATCTCACCGACGGCCGTTATATGGACACGCTGGCGTTTCACACCGTTCCGGGCAGCCAGATCATCGACCGGTTCGGCTATCGTGAGTGTCCGCGCAGTTGAGCGATGCGTGGCATCACGACGCCAGCGTCCGCCCTCTGAAGGAGTATAACCATGTGCCGCAACATCAAGACGCTCTATAATTTCGAGCCGCCCGCGACCGAGGATGAAATCCAAGCGTCCGCGCTGCAGTTCGTGCGCAAGCTTTCCGGCTTCAACAAACCGTCGCAGGCGAATGCCGCAGCGTTCGATCTGGCAGTTGCGGAAGTCACGGCGTCGGCACGCAAGCTTTTTGCCTCGCTGCATACGCATGCCCCGGCGCGCGATCGCGAGATCGAAGCCGAAAAGGCACGCGAGCGAAACAAGACCAGATTTGGGTAGACACGGCTGCAGCGATCCGCGCCGCCTCCAAACATGTGATTTGCGAGTTGGTGTATCCTGCCGTAGCAAGCCAACAGCGGCTGTCGGGTCGCGGAGCAGGCGGCACATTACATGCGCAAGTTGACGATGCTCGGTTTCACAATACCAAAGATGCTGTTGCGCATTGTTTCGTCGCGCATTCTGTCTTTGAAGCGGTTGATTGCGGTCTTTTTGTCGGCCGCTGTGCTGCCGTTTGCGATGCCGGCTAATGCGCAGGAGCAGCCGACGTTCAATACCAGGATCGTTTCCCCGCAGGCGCCGGAGCTGCTCGCCATGCTGCGCGGCGGAGGTTACGTTCTGTATTTCCGCCATGGCTCGACGCCCGATTATGCGGAGGCTGCGATCACCGACGACTTCGCCGATTGCAGCCGGCAGCGCACGTTGAACAGCGTCGGCCGCGCGCAGGCCTTTGCCGTCGGCGAAGCATTCAAGGTGCTCGGCATTCCGGTCGGCGACGTGATCGCCAGCCCGTATTGCCGTTGCATGGACACGGCGCGGATCGCATTCGGCCGCGTTCAGCGCGCCGATGAAGTGCGTAGCGGCGGCGATGCCGCCCGCCTGCGGGTGCGCCTTTCGACTCCGCCGCCGCCCGGCACGAACATGATCATTGTCGGTCACGGCAGCGCCGCCGATCTGTTTCCCGACGAGTTTCTGCGCGAGGCGGAAGCGATGATCGTGCGGCCGCGCGGTGAGGGCGCGTTCGACCTCGTTGCGCGGGTGCGCGCCGAAACCTGGACGCAGTTCGAACCGCGCAATCGCGAACCGCCCCCGGGCGCGCC
>JAKFUP010000141.1 GCA_021732625.1 Hyphomicrobiales bacterium | reverse complement strand
GCGCAGATCAACGGCCTCCAGCGGAATCGAGATGCCTTTCTCCGCAATGAACATGCGCACCAGACGCGGATTGGGACCGACCGAATTGTAAAGTTTCATGACGCTTCCTCTTCGATTCCTGTTGTTACTTATCGGGTTTCATCGTGAGCACCGTGCCGACTATGGCTGGGCGTAGCTTGCGTCTGCCGCGAATCGCAAGAGCGCATTCGATTGCGGCCAATCCCGCACAGGCGCCGGTCCGCTTACCAGCATGACGTAATCGAAGGCGGCACGACGATCGTTCGCCATGATGAACTGGAAGTGCATTCTGATCAGATCCCACCGCAGCCGGTTGTAGAGTTCTGGCGCCAGCGAGTCGCGATAGCGGATGCGCCAATAGTACGGATTGTGCTGCGCAGTTCGCATATCAACGCCGGCACCTTCGACCATGTCAGAGTTGTAGAAGTTCATCGCATCCTTGCGTGCCTGCACATCGATCCAGACGAGGCCAGGCTCGGCCGCGACGCGCCGGATGGCCTCGCGAACGTGTGCTCCCCGTGGATGCAATGCTGCCATCGGCAGCGACGATCCGAGTACCAGCAGCGTGACCGGCGGCGCACTCCTGGGAAAATCAGGATTGAGCTCAAGCGCGCGGGCAACGACCGGGAGGCTGATCGTGCCGCCGCCGCTGTGGCCGATGATGACGATCTCGTCGACGTCGTGGGCGAGCGCCTTTGCCACGATACGTTGCGCGAACTCGTCGTAGCGCACAAGACATTCAGGTGTGCGGCCATGCATCCAGTCATGAAACCAGATCCATGCGGCGCAAAGCTGAAACACAGCCCAACGCTCCGCGACTTTGCGGCCACCGGTATATGCGCCGAGCGCCAGCGCCGCGCCAACGAACCATCCCCACGGCTGGGTCAGCAGCTTTCCGCTAAGAACAAGTATCGCGGCGGGGATGGCGGCGAGAAGAAGCAGCGCGAGGATCGAGCTGAGATAAAAAAGACCGAAGCGCCAGCTGCTCCGGAATATCCGGAATACTGTGCCATTGAACAGATACTCCAGAAGGCAAAGCAGCGTTCGTAGCAGCACGATTGGCATCGGCCGCTTCATGTGCCGGGTGATCAGGTCATCCCAGCGTAGATACTCGTAAGTGGTGCTGACCTGCCAGTCCGGCCCGCTGCTTTCGATCTGCCATTGGCCAGACTTGCTATCGGCCGCCATCACTGCATCCGTGACGTTGATATCGACGGGCCAGATTTTGCGGGACCGTGCCGTCTCGCGCTTGAACAGGCGATTGTAGTGCGCGAGTCCGAGCGGATCGTAGCCGGCAAGGTAAAAAACGTGGCGGCGACGGATCATACGCGCAAACCAAACTCAACAAACCGATGAGGAAAGGGCGTCCGACTCTTAACGGAGCCGTGAGCACCGCAGCGCCTTACGGACCAAATGCTTAGCGATTCTAAGGAACCTCCGCAACAGCTGAAGCCGCCGCTGGATGGACGGTCAGGGCCCGTCAGGCAGCGGAATGAACTCGGTCTCTCCCGGCACCGTGTCGAAACGCGCGGCCTTCCAGTCCGCCTTGGCCTGCTCGATACGCTCTTTGCGCGACGAGACGAAATTCCACCAGATGTAACGCGGTCCGTCCATCGGCTCGCCGCCAAGCATCATGAATCGCGCATTTGTCCTGGCCTTGATCGTAATGTGATCGCCCGGCTTGAAGATCAGCAACTGCCCCGGACCGAACAGGTCGCCAGCGATGTCGACTTCGCCCTCGACGGTGTAGATCGCGCGCTCGTCGAAATCCGGATCGAGCGGCGCCGACGCGCCTGCATCGAGCGCGACGTCGGCGTAAAACAGGGGACTGGATGTTTTCACTGGCGATGTCGCGCCAAGCGCCGATCCCGCGATCACGCGCACCGTCTTGCCTTCGCCGGTCAGGATCGGCAGATCCTTCTCGCCGTAATGTATGAAGGCCGGCGCGGTCTCCTCGTCCTTTGCGGAGAGAGCGACCCAGCTCTGAATGCCGAACAGCTTCGAGCCTTTGGCGCGCATGTCCTGCGAGGTGCGTTCCGAATGCGCGATGCCGCGTCCGGCGGTCATCCAGTTGAGTGCGCCGGGCTGGATCGGCAGCTCCGTGCCGAGCGAGTCGCGATGGACGATCTCGCCGTCGAACAGATAGGTGACGGTGGAGAGTCCGATATGCGGATGCGGCCGCACGTCGAGGCCATGATCGATGATGAATTCGGCTGGACCCATCTGGTCGAAGAAGACAAAGGGACCGACCATCCGCCGCTGCACCGATGGCAGCGCACGGCGCACCGAGAATCCGCCGATGTCGCGCGAGCGTGGCACGATGATCTGATCGATCGCATCGCAGGCGCGCTTGTCGCCCAGCTTCGGATCGTCGGCGGGGTGCCAGCTCATTTGCCGACCCAGCGCGGCGCGCGCTTCTCGACAAAGGCGCGCGGGCCTTCCTTGAAATCTTCGGTCTGCATGTTTTTCATTCCGGCCTCTTCGCTGATTTTGCGCAGCTCCGCGTCCGTATGATCGTAGGCTTTGCGCGCCACTGCAAGCGACGAGCGCACCGACAATGGCGCGTTGGCGCAGATCGCGTCCGCCAGCTTCATGGCTTCGTCCAGATGTTTGCCATTTGGAACGAGGCGATTGACGAGGCCAAAATGATGCGCGCGCTTGGCGTCGAAGTGTTCGCCGGTAAGAATCAATTCGATTGCGATGGCTTTCGGCAGAGCGCGCGGCAGCCGATAGAGCCCGCCGGCACCTGCGACCAACGCGCGCTTTACTTCCGGCAAACCGAATGCGGATTGCTCGGTGGCGACGATCAAGTCGCATGACAACGCAATCTCGGTGCCGCCCGCGAGCGCAAAGCCGTTCACTGCGGCGATCCACGGCTTGGTGCGGGGCTGATGCACAAATCCACCAAAGCCGCCGTTCGGTGTGCCGAGCGTTCCGCGTCCGCCTTGCGAGACGGCTTTCAGATCGGCGCCGGCGCAGAACGCCTTGTCGCCCGCGCCGGTGAGGATGACCACCCAGATATCCGGATCGGCTTCCGTCTCCTGAACCGCGCGCTCCATGCCGACCGCGACATCGTTGTTGATTGCGTTGCGCGCATCGGGCCGATTGATGGTGACGAGCGCCACGCGCTCCGAGGCGCGCGACATCAGGACGGCCTCGTTCGGCCCCATGCTTTTCGTTGTCATTGTGTTTTGCTCCAGTTCAAGAGGCCGTCGCCGGCGCGGGTAATGATGCCGGTGGTGCCGATCGGCGAGCGGTCGGGATTGATGAGATGCGTGATCGTGGCGAGATCATCGGCGGTGACGCGGCCGAGCGTGCGCTTGCCGTCCGCGGTGCGCAGGATGGTGACGCCGTGTTCGACCTCGCCGTTGCGGCCATAGATCACGGTGAAGCTTTCGACAGTGCCGATGCCGCTTGCCTCCGCGTTCATCTCGGGCACCGGACCGCGATTGCGGTCGGTTTTCGCTTGAACGCTGGTGTCCTGCGCGAGTGAAGCGTTCGGTGCGTTGGGCGACAGCACCAGCGCATGATGTTTGGTGACGTAGCCGCCTTGTCCGTAAAGCAGGCCGAGTTGTTTGCCATCGCGCAGCGCGCGCACCATGCCGCACGCTGCATGCGTCATGTAATCGTTCAGCGGTGCGCCGAAGAATGTGAGACCACCGGTCACCGTCGGCATCACGTCAGGCCCCAGTCCGAGCGTGCGGCGCGCCATCTTCGGCACGCAGGGGAAGCAACTATAAAGCTCGATCGCGTCGAACGCCTTGCCGCTGCCGCCAGCGAGATTCATCGCGGCACCCAGCACCGCATTTTGCGCGTGGCTCTGATAAAACTGATCGCGTTTGAGATAATCCATCGGCTCGGCGGCGTCGGCGCCACCCCAGATGTAGACCATCTTGTTTTCGGGAACGCCTGCGGCACGGGCCTTGGCGAGCGATGTGACGATCAATGCCGCACCTTGATTGACCGCGGGATTGGCGACCATCAGCTTGGTGTAGGGCCATGCGATCAGGCGATTGTCGGCGGTGGGCGTGGTGATCGCGTCGGAATCGAATTTATTCTTGAGCCACGCATTAGGATTGCGCGAGGCAACGTCTGCATAGGTCGCCCACAGCGAGCCGGATTCGGCGAGCGCCTCGCGCGGCGTCTGGCCGTAGTGTGCCGCCGACGCAGCGTCGTAGAACGGATAGATCGTAATCGGGCGCACCACGCCGAGCGCCTGCGCCATCGGGTGCTGGTAGCTGGCGTGACGCACGATCGCCGGTGCATCATGCGCGAATGGTGTCCATGGCAGATCGATATTGGCTTTCTGCGCCTTGTTGACCGTGTTCTGCGCTTCTGCGCCGCAGACGACAGCTATGCTGCTCTCGCCGCGTGCGATCCGCTGCGCTGCCTCGTGCAGATAGCGGATCGGGCTTTCGCCGCCGACCGGGCCGTAGACCGCGCGCTTCGGGGCGATATTAAGCCGCTTGCAAAGCTGCGCCGCCGGATCGGAATAGCGCCAGCTCAAGAGGTTCACGATGTCGAGCGAATCGATGTCTGCAACGAGCTTCGGGCCTGCGTCAGCTTCGGCGCGTTTTAGCGCCTCCACCATCAGCGCAAGCGGTTCGAGACCCTCAGTTGGAGCTGCCGGATGATCGGAGATTTCGCCCTGACCGACGATAACGGGAATGCGATCTTCGGAGATTGTCACGCCAGTCTCTCTTGCTGTTGGTGTTGCCGACAGATGCCGGTCACTCGGCAACAAGGTTATTCATGTGTTCGACAGCCTCGATGAACTCTTCCTTGAATTCCTGCACCACCGCGCCTGTCGACTTCACGCTGTCGATCAAGCCGACGCCCTGGCCGACAAAGTAAGTCACCAGATCGCGGGCCTGTGCGTTGCCGCTCGCGGCGGCACGATCGATCGCGCGAAATGCATCGCGGCTGATGAGGCTTTGCAGCGGCATCTGCAATGCTCCGGGACTCGACGGATCGCGATCCCACGCATCGGTCCAGACCGAGCGCAGTTGCCGCGCCGGCTTGCCGGTGCGCCCGCGTGAGCGCACCGCGTCACGCGACGACGCTGCGATCATTTTTTCGCGGAAGATGTCTGTGGTTTCCGACTCGACCGTGGCGAGCCAGACCGATCCGGTCCACACGCCGGCCGCGCCCATCGCCATGCACGCCGCCATCTGCCGGCCGTTCATGATGCCGCCCGCAGCCAGCACGGGCACGTTGCCCATCGGCTTCACGGCCTTGATGACTTCCGGCACCAGCACCATGGTCGTGACTTCGCCGCAGTGGCCGCCAGCCTCGGTGCCTTGCGCGACCAGAATATCGACGCCGGCCGCGACCTGCCGCACCGCATGTTCCTTGGCACCGACGAGTGCAGCGACAGGCACGCCGTGTTTCTTGCCCATGTCAATCATTGCCTTCGGAGGGACGCCAAGGGCGTTAGCAATCAAGCGGATAGGATGACGAAACGCCGTCTCAAGCACGCGCAGCGCAGTCTCGGCGTCGAACGGTTGCGCCTGATTGGGCGGCACCTCGGACATCGCATAATCGATGCCGAACTTGCCGAGCAAATCTTTGGTATATTTTGTGTGCTCCTGCGGCACGCGGCCCTGCAGCGATGTCCAGGTGACGTTTTTCTCGCCGCTGGTCGAAATGTTTTCCGGGATCAGCACGTCGAGCCCATACGGCTTGCCGTCGACATGCGCGTCAATCCAGCTCAGTTCCTGCTCGATCGTCTCGGGCGTGTGCGTGGTTGCGCCGAGCACGCCGAACCCGCCGGCGCGGCTGACGGCCGCGACCACATCGCGGCAGTGGCTGAACGCCACCAGCGGAAACTCGATGCCGAGTATCTCGCAGATCGGTGATTTCATCATTGACGTTTCATATCCCTCAGCACCGGGTTCTTGAGCGGACCAGTTGCGTATTTCGACGCTAGCGGATTGCGGGGCCGGGTGCCACGTGCGTTCCGGAAATGGACATCTGCGTTGCGATCCGGATGAGATTTCAAGCTTTGCAACGCATCATGAATGCGGGACAATGCACCTAACCAAGAATATCCGGAGAGAAACAGATGGCCGAGCAGGTCGCCAGCGTTTCGTCAGATGAAATGCATGATGTTGTCGTGGTCGGTGCGGGCTTTGCCGGCATGTACCTGCTGCACCGGCTGCGCGGCTTGGGTCTGTCGGTTCGCGTTTACGAACAAGGCAGCGGCGTCGGTGGCACCTGGTACTGGAATCGGTATCCGGGCGCACGTTGCGACGTCGAGAGCATGCAGTACTCATACTCGTTCGACGAGCAGCTTCAGCAGGAGTGGAACTGGAGCGAGCGCTACGCGCCGCAGCCGGAGATACTGAAATACGCCAATCATGTTGCGGATCGTTTCGATCTGCGCGGCGACATTCAGTTCGACACGACAGTGAAAGCAGCTTCGTTCGACGACAGCAATAATCTGTGGAGCGTCACGCTTGGTTCCGAAGAATCCGGGAGCGGTAGGCGCGTCAATGCGCGCAGCTTCATTCTCGCGACCGGCTGTCTTTCGAATGCGCGGATGCCGGACTTCAAGGGGCTCAGCTCGTTCAAGGGCAAAACCTATCACACCGGCCACTGGCCGCATGACGAGGTCGACTTCACCGGGCTGCGCGTCGGCATGATCGGCACCGGCTCATCCGCGATTCAGTCGATCCCGCTGATCGCCGAGCAGGCGAGCCAGCTTTATGTCTTCCAGCGCACGCCGAACTTCAGTGTACCGGCGCACAACGCACCGCTCTCCGACGAGAAGCGTAACGAGTGGAAGGCGAACTATCCGGCGCTGCGTCATCGCGCGCGATGGGAGTCCAGAAACGGCATCGTCAATCCGATGCCGCAGAAGGGCGTGCTCGAGGATACACCTGCGGATCGCCAGCGCGAGTTCGAGAAGGGCTGGCAGCGCGGCGGCATTGCCTTCATGGTGACGTACAACAATATCGTGCTCGACAAGGCCGCGAACGATACCGTTTCCGGATTCGTCCGCGACAAGATCGCGGATTTGGTGGACGATCCAAAAGTGGCGACGCTGCTGCAGCCCTACAATCACCCGATCGGAACCAAGCGTATCTGCGTCGATACCGATTACTATCAGACCTTCAACCGCAATAATGTCGAGCTGGTCGATATCCGCTCCTCGCAGATCGAGGAAGTCACGGCGAATGGCATCAAGGTCAATGGCCGCGAATATGAAGTCGATGCCATCGTACTCGCCACCGGATTCGACGCGATGACGGGCTCCGTTGCGAAGATCGATATTCGCGGTCAGGGCAACGTCACGCTCAATCAGAAATGGGCGGAAGGCCCGAAAACCTATCTCGGTCTGATGACGGCTGGTTTCCCGAACATGTTCATCATCACCGGCCCCGGCAGCCCGTCGGTGCTGAGCAACATGATTGTGTCGATCGAACAGCATGTCGACTGGATCACCGATTGCCTTGCTCACATGCAGAAGGCAGGTCTCGACCGCATCGAGCCGTTGAAGGATGCGGAAGACAAATGGGTCGCGCATGTCAACGAGGTGGCCAGCGGTACGCTCTATCCGCAGGCGAACTCCTGGTACATGGGCGCGAACATTCCCGGCAAGCCGCAGATATTCATGCCGTACTTGGGTGGCGTCGGTGCTTATCGGCAGATATGCGCCGATGTCGCGGCGAAGGGCTATGAAGGCTTCGCGCTGTCGTCGCGCCGCCGCGCGGCGTCGGTGGCTGCGGAGTAGGCTTGAGGCACCGCCTCAGGTCCATCGTCATCGCCGGGTCAAGCCCGGTGATGACGAAGGGAGTGTGTGGCGAGGCCCTTACCCGTCCGCCATCAGCGCCGCGTTGCCGCCGGCCGCAGCCGTGTTGATCGTCACCGTTTGCTCGGTTGCGAATCGCGAAAGGTAATGAGGCCCGCCAGCCTTCGGACCTGTGCCTGACAGCCCGTGCCCGCCGAACGGCTGCACGCCGACCACCGCGCCGATCATGTTGCGATTGACGTAGATGTTGCCGACGGCAAGTCGCTCGGTGACGCGCTCCACCATCTCGTCGATCCGCGAATGGATGCCGAGCGTCAGGCCATAGCCGCTGCGTTCGATCCATTGCAGCACCTGCTCGAACTCCATCGCGCGATATCGCACGACATGCAGGATTGGGCCGAAGACTTCTTCGGTCAGTTCGTCAGCG
>JAKFUP010000030.1 GCA_021732625.1 Hyphomicrobiales bacterium | reverse complement strand
GAAGTGGGCCGGGGCTGCGGCGGACGCGGTATCATTCACGGCTTCGAGCTGCTCGAAAAGCTCGGCTTCCATGAGTGGGGCTTCGACTACGTGCTGCTGGATTTTCTCGGCGACGTGGTGTGCGGCGGCTTCGGTCTGCCGATCGCGCGCGACATGTGCCAGAAGGTCATCGTCGTTGGCTCCAACGATCTGCAATCGCTTTACGTCGCCAACAACGTCTGCTCCGCGGTCGAATATTTCCGCAAGCTCGGCGGCAATGTCGGCGTCGCCGGCATGGTCATCAACAAGGATGACGGCACCGGCGAAGCGGCGGCGTTTGCCAAGAGCGTCGGCATTCCGGTACTCGCCGCGATCCCGGCCGACGACGACATCCGCAAGAAGAGCGCGAATTACGAAATCATCGGCTTGCCGGGCGGGCAGTGGAGTTCGCTGTTCGAAACGCTGGCCGAGAATGTCGGTCTTGCGCCGCCAGTGCGTCCGACGCCGCTATCGACGGACGGCCTTCTCGGCCTGTTCAAGGGCGAGGTTGTCGGGCGCGGCGTCGTGCTCGAGCCGGCCACCATGGAAGACATGTGCGGCCAGTCGGTGATCGACAAGCCGTCCCTCGAAGTCGTCTACGACGCGGTGTGAAGATGGATATGCGGAGCAGGGCATGAACATCATCCGGCCCCGATACGATGGTGCTATCGCTGAGTCTGTCGTCAGCGAGCCTGTCGATATCGATTTTGCGGCCGAGGATGCTGCTGCCGAAAGCGTTGCTGCGACTCCGGCTGTCACCAATCCACCAGCCGTCAATCAGGCCGCGACCAAGACCGACGGCCTTGGCTGTCATGCGGGTGCCGCCGAATTGAAGGCCGCCGCGCAGGCGGCCGGCAAGAGCGAGATTCTCGATCGTTACGCAGCCGATTATCCCAAGGGGCCGCACGATCAGCCGCAAAGCATGTGCCCGGCCTTCGGCTCGCTGCGCGTCGGCCTGCGGATGCGGCGCACCGCGACGATCCTGTCGGGTTCGGCCTGTTGCGTTTACGGTCTGACGTTCACCTCGCATTTTTACGGTGCGCGCCGCTCCGTCGGCTACGTGCCGTTCAATTCCGAGACGCTGGTCACCGGAAAGTTGTTCGAGGATATCCGCGAAGCGGTGTTCAAACTTGCTGACCCGGCACTTTACGACACCATCATCATCACCAACCTTTGCGTGCCCACCGCATCAGGCGTGCCGCTCGATCTGCTGCCCGACGAAATCAACGGCGTTCGCATCATCGGCATCGATGTGCCGGGATTCGGCGTGCCGACGCACGCGGAAGCAAAGGACGTGCTTGCGGCGGCGATGCTTGAATACGCGCGCAAGGAAGTCGAGCAGGGGCCGGTGCAGGCGCCGCGCGGTGGCAAGAGCGAGCGGCCGACAGTGACGCTGATCGGCGAGATGTTTCCGGCCGATCCGGTCGGTATAGGCATGATGCTCGAGCCACTCGGACTTGCGGCGGGACCCGTGGTGCCGACGCGCGAGTGGCGCGAGCTTTACGCGGCGCTGGATTGTTCGGTCGTTGCCGCGATCCATCCGTTCTATACCGCGAGTTTCCGGCAGTTCGATCTGGCTGGACGCAAGATTGTCGGCTCAGCACCAGTCGGCCACGACGGCACCGAAGCCTGGCTGGAGTCGATCGGCACCGCCTGCAATGTCGCCCGCGACAAGATCGATGCGGCCAAGAATAGATTCCTGCCCGCGATCAAGGCCGCGCTTGCGGCCAAGCCGATTAACGCCCGCATCAACGTCTCCGGCTATGAAGGCTCCGAATTGCTGGTGGCCCGCTTGCTGATCGAGAGCGGCGCGCATGTGCCTTATGTCGGCTCGGCGTGTCCAAGGACGCAATGGTCGGACCCGGATCGCGAATGGCTCGAGGCCAAGGGTGTCCTGGTTCAATATCGCGCGTCGCTGGAGATGGACCTCGCGGCGATGGAGGAGTTCAAGCCGGACCTCGCGATCGGTACCACGCCGGTGGTTCAGAAGGCAAAGCAGCTCGCGATCCCGTCGCTGTACTTCACCAATTTGATTTCGGCGCGCCCGTTGTTCGGCGTCGCCGGCGCGGGTTCGCTTGCCCAGGTCGTCAATGCCGCGCTCGCCAACAAGGGGCGCTTCGATGAGATGAAGGAATTCTTCGGCGAAACCGGGGAGGGCTTCGCGGCCGGCGTCTGGGAAGACACGCCAAAGGACAATGCGCCGTTCCGGGAAAAATACCGCAAGCAGATGGAAGCGTTGGCCAAGAAGCGCAAGTCGGAGGAAATGGTCTGATGCTTGTGCTCGATCATGATCGCGCAGGCGGCTACTGGGGCGCGGTGTATGCCTTCACCGCGGTGAAGGGCATGCAGGTCATCATCGATGGCCCTGTCGGTTGCGAGAATCTGCCGGTGACGTCGGTGCTGCATTACACCGATGCGCTGCCACCGCATGAACTGCCGATCGTGGTCACCGGCCTCGGCGAAGAAGAACTCGGCCAGACCGGCACCGAAGGCGCGATGAAGCGCGCGCATCGGGTGCTCGATCCTTATCTGCCGGCAGTCGTCGTCACAGGCTCCATCGCCGAAATGATCGGCGGCGGCGTGACGCCGGAAGGTACCAACATCAAGCGATTCCTGCCGCGCACAATTGACGAAGATCAATGGCAGAGCGCCGACCGCGCCATCGTCTGGCTCTGGAAAGAGTACGGCCTGAAGAAAATCCCCGAGCGCAAGCCGCGCAAGGAAGGCGAGAAGCCCCGCGTCAATATCATCGGTCCGATCTACGGCACCTTCAACATGCCGTCCGATCTGGCCGAAATCCGCCGTCTGATCGAGGGCATCGGCGCCGACGTCAACATGGTGTTTCCGCTCGGTAGCCATCTCGCCGACATTCCGAAGCTGATCAATGCCGACGTCAATATCTGCATGTACCGCGAGTTCGGCCGGATGCTATGCGAGGCGCTGGAGCGGCCGTATCTGCAGGCGCCGATCGGTCTGCACAGCACGACGAAATTCCTGCGCAAGCTCGGCGAGCTGTTAGGGATCAATCCCGAACCGTTCATCGAACGCGAGAAGCACACGACCATCAAACCGCTGTGGGATCTGTGGCGTTCGGTGACGCAAGATTTCTTCGGTACTGCGAGTTTCGCCGTCGCCGCCAACGAGACTTATGCGCGCGGCCTGCGGAATTTCCTCGAAACCGAAATGGGTCTTCCGTGCACGTTCTCGTTTGCACGCAGGCCCGGCGTGAAGCCGGACAACGATGCGATCCGCAAGGCGGTACGGGAAACGCCGCCGCTGATTCTGTTCGGAAGCTACAACGAGCGGATGTATCTGGCGGAAGCGGGTGGGCGCGCGGTCTATATCCCGGCGTCGTTCCCCGGCGCCGTGATCCGGCGTCACACCGGCACGCCGTTCATGGGTTATTCCGGCGCGACCTACCTCGTGCAGGAGGTCTGCAACGCGCTGTTCGATGCGCTGTTCAATATCCTGCCGCTCGCATCCGATCTCGACCGCGTCGATCCGACGCCGGCGCGGCTGCACGAAGAAATTCTCTGGAGCGATGAAGCCAAGGCGCTGCTCGATGATGTGCTGGAAGCTCATCCGGTTCTGGTGCGGATCTCCGCAGCGAAGCGTTTGCGCGATGCGGCCGAGAGCAGCGCGCGGAAAGCAGGCGAGGATCGTGTGACGAGTGATTTTGTCGTGAAGGCGCGTGCTGCGTTGCTCGATGGGCAGCCGGCATGAGTGCGTTTGATGCAAGGAAATCCTTTGGCGATCTCGCACCCGTCGCGTGCGGAACGCCACAGTCAGGAGGCGATGCCCATGTCTGAATACATCCATGGCGAGCGCGGATCGAGAATGCTTGCCGAGAGCAAGACGATCGAGTCGCGTGCGCTGTTCGCGGCTTGCTTCGTGCTGTTTCTATTCCGGGCTGTCGCGGTGCGGCTGATGCCGTGGCGCAGAAGTTCGCAGTCTCCGCGCCCGAATGGCAAGGAGTCGATTTTCGGCGAGGCCAGCACGGCGGCGCGCATGTGCGTGACGTCGGCGTTTACGGGGCTTTAGGTTTGGAGTTTTGAGTTTGCAGAAATTCGGCCGGGCGTTCCGGTTGAAGACCTGCCGCTTCGGAAACGATGCGGCATTCACTGTCGCCCACGCTCGGGCGGCGAACGGCCGAAAGGCCATCACTAGGAGGTATTCCAAATGAAGGACGGTTCCCTTTCGGGATTATCCGAACAGGAAGCCAAGGAGTTCCACTCGATCTTCATGACGAGTTTCATACTCTTCACGGTGATCGCAGTGGTTGCTCACATCCTTGCTTGGATGTGGCGTCCTTGGCTGCCAGGCGCTGGCGGCTACAAGGCGGCAATGGAAGGCTTGCAGCACTTCGCAAGCGTTTCGCTGTCGTTCTTGACATAACAGGAGGCAACCATGTGGCGAATGTGGCTTCTGTTTGATCCGCGCCGTGCGCTGATCATGCTGTTTACGTTCTTGTTCGGACTAGCGATCGTGATTCACTTCATCCTGCTCAGCACCGACCGGTTCAACTGGTTGGAAGGCCCGCGCAAGGCGAAGACATCAGAGATCACTCTGCCGTACACACCACCAAGCATGCTGTCTTGATGACGGCATGACGTACTGCGCACCGGAAACGGACGAGTTCGGAGTGAGCGGCCGAACAGTCCGCTTCCGGGAGCTACGTAAACTGCAATTGCTCTGAATTAAGAAGAATTGGCTTAGGGAATTTCTGGTTCGAACGCGGAGGAACGATCGATGGCAATGCTCAGCTTTGAAAGAAAGTATCGCGTTCGAGGCGGAACGCTGATCGGCGGCGACCTTTTCGATTTCTGGGCCGGGCCGTTCTATGTCGGGTTCTTCGGGATGACGACGGTTTTCTTCACGCTCGTCGGCGTTTCGATGATCCTCTGGAACACGGCGCTCGGACCGACGTGGAACCTCTGGCAGATCAGCGTCAATCCGCCGGACGTCAAATATGGACTCTCGTTCGCGCCGCTGCAGGAAGGCGGCATCTGGCAGATCGTCACGATCTGTGCGCTCGGTGCATTCGTTTCGTGGGCGCTGCGTGAGGTCGAGATCTGCCGCAAGCTCGGCATCGGTTATCACGTGCCATTCGCGTTCGGTTTCGCCATCTTCGCGTACTTCACGCTGGTGGTGATCCGGCCGGTGCTGATGGGCTCCTGGAGCTACGGCTTCCCCTACGGCATCATCACCCATCTCGATTGGGTGTCGAACACCGGATACCAATACGGCAACTTCCACTATAATCCCGCGCATATGATCGCGATCACGTTCTTCTTCACGACGTGTCTCGCGCTCGCGTTGCATGGCGGATTGATCCTGTCGTCGACCAATCCGGATCGCGGCGAAACCGTCAGGTCGCCCGAGCATGAAAACACCATGTTCCGCGACCTGATCGGATACTCGGTCGGCACCATCGGCATTCATCGCCTTGGACTTTTTATCGCGCTCTCAGCCGTCTTCTTCAGCGCCGTCTGCATCGTTATCAGCGGTCCGCTATGGGCCGAAGGGCAGGCATGGTCGGAATGGTGGAACTGGTGGCGCAATCTTCCGATCTGGTCGTCGTAATTTCATCCGGTCACAAGAAAGAGTCTTGCCATGGCTCAGTATCAAAACTTCTTCACGCAAGTGCAGGTTCGCAGCGAAATCTATCCCGGAATTCCGGTACAGCCGGGAATGTGGGTCCGGACCAGCAGAGGGCGCTTTAGTTATTTGTTGGGAAAGCTCGGCGACGCTCAGGTTGGCCCGATCTATCTGGGTTATACCGGCCTGTTGTCGATCATCTGCGGCATCGTCGCGATCGAAATTATCGGTCTCAACATGCTGGCGTCGGTCAACTGGTCGCCGATCGAGTTCCTCAGGCAATTGCCCTGGCTGTCGCTCGATCCGCCGAAGCCGGAATACGGCATCACCTTCCCGCCGCTCAAGGAAGGCGGATGGTGGCTGATGGCCGGCTTCTTCCTCACCACATCGATCCTGTTGTGGTGGGTGCGGACCTACCGGCTCGCCCGCGCGCTCGGTATGGGCACGCACGTATCATGGGCGTTCCTGTCGGCGATCTGGCTCTATCTGGTGCTAGGCTTCATTCGGCCGCTCATCATGGGACAATTCAGCGAGGCGGTGCCTTTCGGAATCTTCCCGCATCTCGACTGGACCAACAACTTCTCGATCACCTACGGAAACCTGTTCTACAATCCGTTCCACATGCTCTCGATCGCCTTCCTCTACGGATCGGCGCTGCTGTTTGCGATGCACGGGGCGACGATTCTCGCGGTCAGCCGCTACGGCGGAGAACGTGAAATCGAGCAGATTGTCGATCGCGGTACGGCGCTCGAGCGTGCAGCGCTGTTTTGGCGCTGGACCATGGGCTTCAACGCCACGGCAGAATCGATCCATCGCTGGGCGTGGTGGTTCGCGGTGCTGTGTCCGTTGACGGGCGGCATCGGGATTTTGCTGACCGGAACGGTGGTCGATAACTGGTTCGATTGGGGCGTGAAGCACGGGCTCGCTCCCCCGAGGTAATCGGTATTGGGGCATTGCGATCGCTTCATGTGCCGGCATGACGACTCGCAATGCTTTCTTCATTGATCGAGGTTTCTTCAAAAGGGTCTCGATGCGGAATCCAGAGACGACACGCGCAAGCCTGTGCGCCAGTGGTGTACAGGCCAACAAGAACAAGAAGAAGTTCGGGGGAATGCAGGCGTGGAGGATCGCTTTTCTGGCGGAGGATCTTTGCCCTGGTGCAGGTTTTCAAATCTCCAAAAGAGTCGCTGGGAGATCTCGGCGCCCAATCGGCTGCGAAATTGATTGCTGCTGCGACCGACGTCGCTGTGGTGGTCGATGGCGGCGGCGTGATCCGGGATGTGGCGTTCAACAAGGAAGAGCTGTCGCTGGAGCTGGACGGCCATGGCAGGTGGCTGGGTGCGAAACTGGTGGAGACAGTCACGCCCGAGACGCGACCGAAAGTCAGTCAGATGCTGCATGACGCGGCAACCAAGAGCGCCTCGATGTGGCGGCAGGTCAATCATCCATCGTCGGGCGGCGACGACATTCCGGTTCTCTACTCCGCAATCAATATCGGCCGCGACGACCGTTTTGTGGTTGTGGGGCGAGACCTGCGGCCGATGGCGTCGATGCAGCAGCGATTGATTAATGCCCAGCAATCGATGGAGCGCGATTACGTCCGGCTTCGTCATGCTGAGACCCGTTACCGGCTGTTGTTTCAGGTGTCGTCTGAAGCCGTGATGATTGTGGATGCGAACTCGCAACACGTGCAGGACGCAAATTCCGCGGCGCTCGCTCTGTTTGGAGAGAGCCAGCCGCGGATGCTCAAGTCGAACTTCCTCAGTCATTTCGGTCCGAGTGACCAGCAGGCCGTTCTCAACCTTCTGGCTGATGTGCGCGCGACTGGGCGCGACGGCAACGCGCGCGTCGGTATCGCGAGGGACCAGCGCGAATGCACGCTCTCGGTTTCGCTGTTTCGCCAGGAAAACGCATCGCTGTTTCTGGTCCGGCTTTCATCTCAGCCTGCTGCGCTTGAAACCGGCGCGATGCGCGCAACCGCGCTTCTGATCGACTATTTCGAGCATGCGCCGGATGGAATGGTGGTGACCCGCAACGACGGCCGCGTGATCCGTGCCAACCTGTCCTTCCTCGATATGGCGGAACTGTCCAATGAGGAGCAGGTGAGAGCCGAATCTCTCGATCGTTGGGTGGGGAGAGCAGGGGTCGATTTTGGCGTTGCGCTGGCGAATTTGCGCCAGAGCGGCAATCTCAAAATGTTCTCTACAATTCTGCGCGGCGAACACGGCGGTTCCGCCGAAATTGAAATGTCGGCCATGGCGCTGTCGGACGGCGATGACAAGCCGAACTTTGGCTTTACGATCCGGAACATCGACAAGCGCCTTCAGGCTGTCGCGAAACATGATCGCGAGCTGCCGCGATCGATGGCGCAACTGACGGAGATGATCGGTCGCGTGCCTTTGAAGGATCTGGTGCGCGAAGCCACCGATGTGATCGAGAAATTGTCGATCGAGGCGGCGCTGGAACTGACAGGCAACAACCGTGCCTCGGCTGCGGACATGCTGGGCCTCAGCCGGCAGAGTCTTTATGTGAAGTTGCGGCGTTACGGCTTGGCCGAACATGCAGTGGAAGACGAAGGCGGAAATGACAA
>JAKFUP010000035.1 GCA_021732625.1 Hyphomicrobiales bacterium | reverse complement strand
AATGTCTGGCGCTGGAAACAAAGACTCGGCGGTTCGATGCGGCAGGCGGGCGTCTGCGCCGCCGCCTGCATTCATGCGCTCGATCATCATGTCGAGCGTCTCGCTGACGACCACACCAATGCGCGCGCGCTGGCGCGCGGGCTTTCGCAGATCCCCGGCTTCGACGTGCAGCAGCCGGAGACCAATCTGGTGTTCTTTGCGATCAAGGACGGCAGCATGACCACCGAGACATTCCTCGGCGAGATGCGCCAGCGCGGCATTCTGCTGACCACGCTGGGAGGCCGCATCCGCGCCGGCACGCATCTCGATGTGAATGCAGCGATGATCGATCAGGCGCTCGACGCCGCGCGCGAGGTGATGCGCGCAGCGTGATCCCGAAAAGGATTAGGTCACGCTGCAACAAAAGGCAGATTACTTCTCCATCGCGCCGTAGACGAGATTCTTCAGCGCGATGCGGATGCGCCCGCGCTGCGATACCGTCTGCGACATGAAGACGACCGTCATGTCTTCCTTCGGATCGACCCAGAAGGTGGTGCCGGCTGCGCCCGACCAGTTCATCTCGCCAACCGAGCCCTGGTTCGCAGACACGCCCGCGTCGGTTCTCACCGCAAAGCCGAGCCCGAATCCGAAGCCTGCGCCCGGCAGATAGTACGGCCCCGGCACGACGCCGGACCCCGGTCCGATGTGGTTGGAGCCCATGTAAGCAATCGTCTTCGGACTCAGAATGCGCTTGCCATTCAGTATCCCGCCATTGACCAGCATCGTCGCGAATTTGGCGTAGTCGTCGATGGTCGACACCATGCCGCCGCCGCCTGACTCCCACTTGCGCACAACGCGCGGATCGCTCACCTCCGCACCCTCGCCGATCTTGCGATCGCTCGGCAGCGGTTCGGCAATCAGCAGCTGCTTCTTGGCATCGGCGACGAAGAACGCCGTCTCCTTCATGCCGAGCGGATCGAGGATGCGTTCCTTCTCGAACGCCAACAGCGACTTGCCGGAAACCACTTCGACGACGCGGCCGAGAATGTCGGTCGAATAACTGTAGTCCCATGTCGAGCCCGGCTGATACGCCAGCGGCAGCTTCGCGATGTGATCGGCGAATTCGGTATTGTTGAAGTCGCCGGGCGCGGGGCTATCGGCATATTTCTTCTTGACCATCCCCGTTCCGAAGAAGCCGTAGGTGATGCCGGAGGTATGCCGCATCAAATCCTGAATGGTGATCTGGCGGCGCTGCGGCACAAGATCGAGCACCAGCTTGCCGTCCTCGTCTTTCTTCTCGACGCCGACCTTGGTGTCCTTGAACGCCGGAATATATTTCGAGACCGGCTCGTCAAGCTGCAGCCTGCCTTCCTCCAGAAGCATCATCGCCGCGACAGTGGTGATCGGCTTCGACATCGAATAGATGCGGAAGATCGTATCGCGTGTCATCGGCGCCTTGGTCGTGACGTCGCGCAGGCCGAGCGATTCAAAATGCACGGTCTTGCCGCGCCGCTGGATCAGCATGATCGCGCCGGGAAGTTTGCCGGTGTCGATTTCGTTTTTCAGGTAGGCCGTGATCCGATCGAGCCCCTTGCGCGAAAACCCGCCGTCCTCCGGTTTGGTCGGAGCCAGCGTTTCGCCATAGGCGAGGCCGGAAATCGAAAACGTCAGTGCAAGTGCCAGCAGCGCCCGCTTCGACACAGCGATCATGTAAAACCTCCCTGGCGCGTATTCCGGGAATACGCACAGTTAAAGTCCGGATCGTCATGGTCCGGTTGGCGGGGAGTTTATCGGCGGATGTTGAGCGCGCAAGCGACAGCTTTGCGGCGCGTGACGTAAGAGCAGCGCGATGAATCGCGCCGCCGTTTGGATCAAGTTAGGAAATCAGACCAGATGCGAAGATCAAGCCGAGGCGCCCGCAACAACGCCCTTCTCGGCGAACAGCTCTTGCAGCTCGCCAGCCTGGAACATCTCGCGGATGATGTCGCAACCGCCGACGAATTCGCCCTTCACATAAAGCTGGGGAATCGTGGGCCAGTTCGAATACGTCTTGATGCCGTCGCGCAGTTCGCTCGATTCAAGGACATTGAGGCCTTTGTAGGCGACGCCGATATGGTCGAGGATCTGGACGACCTGGCCCGAGAATCCGCACTGCGGAAACTGCGGATTGCCCTTCATGAACAGCACCACGTCGTTGGACTTCACTTCGTTCTCGATGAAATTTGCGATGCTCATGTTTGCGTCCTGAATTCGAAGGATTAGGCCGAACCGGCTGCTGCCAATTTCTGGCACCAATGACCCATATATGTAGCTTGATTTTGGCCGCCAGCCCATAGCTTTCACGAGAAAGTAACGGCTTACCGACGCAAAACGTATCTGAACGATAGCCAACGGTGCCCTGTTAATCCTGCCGCTGCCGCCTATGTTTAAGGGCATATTTCCCCGGAACAGATACACGCCAGCACGGTTCTTCTGCAGGAACGGAGTTTTGAGTGACGAAAGCCGCCTCCCCCCACGCAGCCGACCCGTCGTCCCGCGCTGAACGAATGTCAGCCCCGCCATCAACCGGCACGGCGGCTGCCCTGCTGCGGCGCTATCGGGCCGTGCGCGATGAGACCGAGCGGCGCGCGGCTCCGCTGACGCCTGAAGATCAGGTGGTCCAGTCGATGCCGGACGCGAGCCCGGCGAAATGGCACCGCGCCCACACCACCTGGTTTTTCGAGCAATTTTTGCTGACGCCTCATCTGCCCGGCTTCGCGCCGTTTCATCCGGACTACGCCTACCTGTTCAACTCCTATTATGTCAGCGCCGGTCCGCGCCATTCCCGCACTGCGCGCGGATTGCTCACTCGTCCCGGCGTGGACGACGTGACCGCCTATCGCATCCACGTCGATCGCGCCTTTGCCCGGATGCTCGAGACCGCGGACGCTGCGAAGATTGCGGAGATCGCGCCGCTGATCGAGGTCGGCCTCAATCACGAGCAGCAGCATCAGGAATTGATGCTGACGGATATTTTGCATGCCTTCGCGCAAAACCCGATTCCGCCAGCGTATGACTCCAACTGGTCGTCGCCGAAAGGATCCGGCAGTTCCTCAGCTCAAGACGACGGCGCCGTGCTGCTCAGCGAGGGCATCCACACCATCGGCCACGGCAGCGATGATTTCCATTTCGACAACGAGAAACCCGCGCACCGCGCCCTCGTCGGCCCGGTCAAGATTTCGCGCAACCTCGTCACCAATGGCGAGTGGCTGGCGTTCATGGACGCCGGCGGCTATCGCACCGCTGCGCTCTGGCTGATGGACGGCTTCGCCGTTGTCACCAACGAAGAATGGGAAGCCCCCGGACTTTGGCGTAAGGGGGATGGGCGTCAAGTGAACGGCGAATGGCACGAGATGACGCTCGCGGGCCTCAAGCCGGTCGATCGGGACGCACCGGTCAAGCATATCAGCTACTACGAAGCCGATGCTTTCGCGCGCTGGCGCGGCCAGCATCTGCCGACCGAGATGGAATGGGAAGTCGCGGCGCGCGCCGGGCATCTCAACGACGCTTACGGCATCGTGTGGCAATGGACGCGCAGTTCGTATGCGCCCTACCCCGGCTACCGCGCCATCGAAGGCGCGCTCGGCGAATACAACGGCAAGTTCATGGTCAACCAGTATGTGCTGCGCGGCTCGTCGCTGGCGACGCCGGACGGCCATAGCCGCGTGACCTATCGCAATTTCTTTTACCCTCACCACCGCTGGCAATTCACCGGCCTGCGGCTCGCATCCTATCTCACCTGACATCTGAAAGATCGAAGGCGCCGGATCGAACGAGTGGCGCGACGAGGACAGTGTTATGAACGTGCATGTTGGCGCATTTGAAAAGACCAAGAACATCGACCCGGAGGTCCGCGTCTTTGCGACCGACGTGATCGACGGACTGACGCATCAGCCCAAGAAGCTGTCGCCGAAGTATTTCTACGATGAGGCAGGTTCTCATCTGTTCGAGCAGATCACGCGGCTGCCGGAATACTATCCGACGCGCGTCGAGCTCGACATTCTGCGCGGCAAGGCATCCGAGTTTGCTGCATTGATTCCGGCTAACGCTGCGCTCGTCGAATTCGGCGCGGGCGCGACGACCAAAGTCCGGCTTCTGCTGGAGTCCTGCAAAATTGGCGCATATGTGCCAGTCGATATCTCCGGCGATTTTCTCAACGCTCAGGCCGACGCGCTGAAGGCCGACTTTCCCGGTCTCGCTGTCTATCCGGTCACCGCCGACTTCACTGCACCGTTTGCGTTGCCCGATGAAATCGAAACCATGACGAAAGTCGGCTTCTTCCCCGGCTCGACGCTCGGCAACTTCGATCCGCATGAAGCGTGCAGCTTCATGAAGCTCGCACGCAATACGCTGGGCCACGGTGCATTGATGCTGATCGGCGTCGATCTTGAGAAAGACGAGCGCGTGCTGCACGCAGCCTATAACGACAAAGCCGGCGTCACGTCGCAGTTCAATCTCAACGTACTGACGCGAATCAACCGCGAGCTCGGCGGCAACTTCGACCTGTCGGGCTTCACGCATCGCGCGATCTACAACCGCGACCGGCACCGCATCGAGATGCATCTGGTCAGCCGCAAGGCGCAGACAGCGCGGCTGTGCGGCAAGAGCTTCAGCTTCCGCACCGGTGAAAGCATTCACACCGAAAGCAGCTACAAGTACAGCATCGAGCGGTTTCAGGCGCTGGCGCGCGGATCTGGCTGGACGCCGCTCAAGTCATGGACCGACGCCGACAAGATGTTTTCGGTTCACGCCTTGGCGGCGGACTGATCGAACGAGCTAGATCTCTGGCTCGATCCGCGTATTGCTATGCATCGATAACGCTTCCCACGCCGCGACCACAACCATGATCGCGGTCGCCGCGATACCGAGCGTGAGCGGTGTCAGCGACAGCGCGACGGGCATCAGCGCAAGCAACGCCGCGCATCCCGCCAGATGCGAGAGTTGCCAGCGCCCATGAATGGCATGCTTGAAAAGCAGCACGCCGCCCAAGAATAGTAATGGCCCGCCGGCGAGGCTGACAATTTCCTTCGCGCCGTTGTGACCGTCAGGGTGCGCGAGCATCACTTCATCGCCGACCGCCGACAGCACGATACCCGCCACGATCGGAAGATGCAGATAGGTGTAGGCGAGCCGCGCCAGCCGTCCGGATTCTTCGGAATGTGAAATGCTTTCGGAACCTGCCTCGGCGCCGATATGGAAATACACCCACCACATCGCAATGCTGCCGGCCAGCGCAACGGCAAATGCACCCATCGTGGGCGCCGACCAGCTCGCCTCCGAAAACGTCGCACCGGTCACGACGATGGATTCACCGAGCGCGATGATGATGAAGAGCCCGGCGCGCTCGGCCATGTGTGCGCCTTCGACTTCCCAATCCTCATAGGCCGACGCGCCAAGTCCGGGGACGCGAAAACGCATGGCCGGACCGAGGTATTCGATGGCCACTGCAATAATCCAGAGCAACAGCCGTGCTTGATCGTGCGCGAATCCGCCCGCGATCCAAAATACGCCACTCACCAACAGCCAAATTGTGATGCGAAGCAGATTCATCCGCCACGTAGGCTTCGACTTCGGGATTGAAAAATAAGCGAAAGCCGAACGGCCGACTTGCATGACGACAAAGGCGAGCGCGAAGGTTATTCCCCGGCCCTCGAACGCTTTTGGGATCGATGTCGACAGCAAAAGGCCTGCGATCATCAGGCCGAACAGCATCACGCGAACGGGTGTCCGTTCGGGATCGAGCCAGTTGGTGATCCACGACGTGTAAACCCAGACCCACCACACCGCCAGCATCAGCACGGTCGTTTGCAAAAATCCGAGCGGCGTGAAGTGCGCAAGCAGCGTGTGCGATATCTGCGTGATCGCGAAAACGAACACCAGATCGAAGAACAGCTCGACGTAAGTGACGCGGTGATGGCCGTGAGCGGTACGCTCGCGCAGCAAGCCCAAGCGCGTGTCGCGGCCTTGCATCGGCAACGATTACTCCGGCACGCCGGTCTGCAACGCCAGTGCGTGCAACACGCCGCCCATCTGGCCTTTCAGCGACTGATAGACGATCTGGTGCTGCTGCACCCGCGACTTGCCGCGGAAGGATTCCGAAATCACGGTCGCGGCGTAATGGTCGCCGTCGCCGGCGAGATCGCGAATCTCGATCCTGGCATCGGGAATCGCCGCCTTGATCATGCTTTCGATATCGCGCGCGTCCATCGGCATCTATTTGGTCTCCGTCGGCCTTGCGGCCCGTTCACGATCTTGTCAGCCAAAGGCTCTAACATCAGGCTCAAATCATGACAGATTCCAAGGGTGCCGTCCCGTGGCATAAGGCTCTCGCCTCACTATATCGGGGCGGCAAACGGAGCGTCATCATGAAACTTCCCGGCCCGGACCATCCCATTTCGATTACGGCCAATCCGCGGAAAGTCCGCGTCACCGCCAACGGCGTGGTCATTGCGGAAACCACCCACGCGCTCAGCCTGAAAGAGGCGAGTTACCCTGTCGTTCAGTACATCCCCCGCGCCGATGCCAACATGGCGCTGCTGTCGAAGACCGAGCGGAGCACCCATTGCCCCTACAAGGGCGACGCCAGCTACTTCTCGATCAATGCGGACGGCAAGACGCTGGACAACAGCATCTGGACTTACGAGACACCGTTCCCGGCGATGGACGAGATCACAGGCTATCTCGCATTCTATCCGAGCAAGGTGACGATCGAGGAGCTTTGATCTGTGCGTCGAAAACGCCAGGCAGTCGCCAAGTCGCGTATTTGCCAGTTATCTAGCGAGGAGCCTTTGCAGGCATGATGCGCTTCATAAACAGATCGAATAAAGGCACCGTGAATTCGGTATCGCCATGTGCGGGGCTGTAGATCATTCCCTTTTTGATTAATGCGCTGCGGCGTGGCGCGACGCTGGTGCCCTGCACTCCAAGGATACTTGCGATATCCCCGGATCTTCGCGGACTACTCAGTTCTGCCATTGCTCTCAGGTAGTCTTTTTCGCTTGGAGTCAGCCTATCAAATCGAACGCGGAAGAAGCTCTCATCGAGCCGAGCGGTCACAGCCTCATGACTCTTGCTGATGGTTTCGAGTTCGATTGGCGACGCAGGCGCAATATTCCAAGCGTGATAACCCCATTCTTGAAGGAAGTAAGGATAACCTTCGGTAACGCGGATGATCTCTGAAAGTGCTTCAGCTGTAAATTCGGCCCCCTCGCGCTGGGCCGGTCCCTGAAGTGCTGCTCGAGCATCTTGATTGGTGAGTGGACCGATTCGGGGAAAATCGAAAAGACGCTCGGCGTAGGACTTTGATTTTCCCGTAAGCCCCACAAGCTGGGGCAACCCGGCGCCTATCAGAATAAAGGGAAGCTGTTTCTGATTGATGCGGTGTATCGATGTGATTAAAGCACTGAGCTCGGTTTCGGTAAGGTACTGCATCTCGTCGATGATGAGCGCGACAGCAACTTTTCGGGACGCAGCCGCGTAGGCGATCGCAAGCATCAGTTCGGAAAGATCAGCTTCCAGATCACCGCTGTCGGCCGATCCGATCTCAGGATCGACATCCAGACCGACTTCGATGCCTTCGTACCTCACCTTCACAGAATTTGCGAAACTCCGGAGAACTCTGAGACCACGCTTCACCTGCTCATTCAGATTCTCCATGCGATCCAGCGACAGAAGTAACTGCCGCAGATAAGGATAGAGCAAAGCTGGCAATGGCTTTTCCTCCGTCGCCTCGACGAAGACCGCCTTGTATTTTTGGGCTTCCGACATCTCCTGCATTCGGTTGAGCAACACGGTCTTGCCAACACCGCGCAGTCCGACAAACAGAAAGCTCTTTGATGGTTTGGCCTGAAGAATCCGCGCAAGTGTGGTTTCGGCTCGCGAAATAATTTCCGAACGCCCTGCAAGTTCGGGCGGCGGAGTTCCCGCACCGGGCGCGAACGGGTTTCGGACTGCATCCATGCTACCAATATTACCGATATATGTCAGAAACTCAATAACATTAAGTAAGATCGATATAACTCGCTGGAGCCGATCGGATCATATTGAAAAATATACCAAATCAGCGTTGGCGGTTTGATTCTGGTTGTCAAAAACCGTCAGCCCAGTACTCAGCCCTTCCCCGCCATATAATCCGGCAGCCAGCTTTCAAACTTCACCTCGAGCTTGTGCACGTCGACCGCGCGCTCGCCCTCGATCGCAATCGACGACCCCTTCGTGGTGCCGATGCGCACGCACGGCACACCCACCGCGTGCATCTTGAGCAGCACGGCATGGGCCT
>JAKFUP010000008.1 GCA_021732625.1 Hyphomicrobiales bacterium | reverse complement strand
GGATTTAACGCTGCTCGCGGCGACAATGCCCTACTTATACCCGCGTTCGTCCCACCACGGATAATACGGCGGCATATCGCTCGAGACCTTGTCGCCGAATTTCGCCGGGCGCTTTTCCAGAAACGACACCACGCCTTCCTTGACGTCGGCCGAGCGGCCGCGCTCGTAGATGCCGCGGCTGTCGATCTTGTGCGCTTCCATCGGATCGTCGGCGCCGAGCATGCGCCACATCATCTGACGGATCAGCGCGACCGACACGGGTGCGGTGTTGTCGGCGATCTCCTTGGCGATCGCGCGGGCCGCCGGGATCAATTCGTTGGCCGGCACCACCTTGCTGACGAGCTTTCCGGCCAGCGCCTCCTGCGCGGAGAATACCCGGCCGCTGTAGGTCCATTCCAGCGCCTGCGAGATACCGACGATGCGGGGCAGGAACCAGCTCGAGGCTGCTTCCGGTACGATGCCGCGACGTGAAAACACGAAGCCGAAGCGCGCATCTTCCGATGCAATGCGAATATCCATCGGCAACTGCATGGTGACGCCGATGCCGACCGCAGGCCCGTTCACGGCGGCGATCACCGGCTTCACGGATTTGAAGATGCGCAGCGTGACCTGACCGCCGCCGTCGCGCACGTTTGGATCGCTATAGTCGACCTTGCCGTCGGCATTGCGTTTCACCGGACCGCGCCGGGCATCACGGTCGAACGTATCGGCGCCGGAGGAGAGGTCCGCGCCGGCGCAGAAGCCGCGCCCCGCGCCGGTGACGATCACCACCCGCACGTCGTCGTTCCGGTCGGCGTCATCGAACGCCTCGATCAGTTCGCGCTGCATGGTGGCGTTGAAGGCGTTGAGCTTGTCCGGACGGTTCAGCGTGATCGTCAGGATTTGATCCTTGATCTCGGTGGCAATGGTCTCGGTGGCCATCTCGCGTCTCCCTGTTCTTGTTCTTTATGATCTGAGCGAACATGCGTGAAACGTCCAGTCCCGGCTCGCGAGTTCAACCGGCGTGCCTGCCGATGGCAAAGCGGCAGGTGGTCCTGTAGAACATTGCAAAACAGTCATTGGAGGAAATTGCCATGATGCACGATCGCTCGACGCTGGAGTCCGTCATCGGCCTCTATCTGGACGGTCTTTACGAAGGCGACACGAGCAAGCTCGGCGCGGCGTTCGATGCCAGCGCCGATCTGCGCTGGACCGAAGACGGCAAATTGAAAGTTTTGACGGTCCCGGACTGGCTTGAGCGCGTCAAAAACCGGCCGTCCGGGAAGGCGCAGAACCAGCCGCGCGAGGATTTCGTCGTCACCGTCGACAAGTCCGATGAGGGCACAGCATTTGTGAAGCTGCGATGCCAGTTGCCGCCGCGCTATTTCACCGACTACCTGGTGTTCATGAAGCTCGCCGAGGGCTGGGCGATCGTCTCGAAATCCTATCGTCAGGACGTCAGATAACGCTGGTGCGGACGGCGGGACTCGAACCCGCACAACGTTGCCATCGAGGGATTTTAAGTCCCTTGCGTCTACCAGTTTCGCCACGTCCGCGCGGGTGCCTTCTAGCATCGCAATCCGCGCCGCCAAAGCCGGATCGCGCGACCCGGATGGCATCGGTTGCAAGGCTGGCGGTAACGCAAAATTCTGAAAACCCGGCTATTAAGCATGCCCAGGGGCGGCGGCCGGGTTTCCGGCCTGCGTTACCGACACAAAATCAACTCAATCCGGCTCACTGTCGTCGATATGGTCAAGACCGCCCAGAATAAATCGTTCAGACGCGACAATCGTTACCGGTTTTGCGCCGCGGCCTTGGCATTGTCGTTTTGCGCCATTGGTCTTGGCGGATGCGCAAGCGTGGGTGGCGACGACGTGGTTGCTGCGGCCTATGTCAATCCGTCGCGCTACGACCTCTACAATTGCCTTCAACTCCGCACCGCGCGGCGCGAGACCGGAGCGCGCGTCGCCGAAGTGCAAAAGCTGATGGACAAGGCGCAGGGCGGTTTCGCCGGGGGCGTTGTTTCGGAAGTCGCGTATCGCAACGACTACAATACTGCCCGCGGGCAGTTGCTATTGGCCGATCGCGTCTGGCAGCGCAATCGCTGTGACAGCGAGCGGTTGCCGCCTGAAAAAATCACGGCAAAACCCACGTCCGAGTTGGCGCTGCCAGAATCCGACCAGCAATCCAGGCCGGGTGAATCGTACCTGCGTCCTCAACCGGATCGCTGATCGTAGATCCAGTCTTGCTGCGCCAGCAGGCGCTCGCCGCCAAGCATTCTAATGCCGAGATCGCGCGCTGACGCCATCGGCCCGCCGAGATGATAGATGCGTCCGGTCTGCCGTGCAGCGCGCTGGACTCGTGCGACGCGCCCGCGCCGCTGGCCGGCGTAGCGCTCCAGTGCGGCCGCTACATCGCCCGGTGTCTGCGCCAGACAATTGGCCAGTACCGCCGCATCCTCGATCGCCATGCCGGCACCTTGCGCCATGAACGGCAGCATGGCGTGTGCGGCGTCGCCGAGCAGGGCGATGCCGTTGCCGCCGGTCCATGCGCCGCCGTCCTTGATACTGAACAGCGCCCAGCGCCGCCAGCTCTCCACGGCCGATACCATCAGCCGCGCCGGGACCGGCCATTTCGGCGCATCGAAATAAGGTTTGATCTCGGCTGCATCGCCGGGTTCGCCCCAGCCGGGCCTGTTCCACGCGCCCTCGACGATCGCCACGACATTGATGCGGCGACCGCCAGACACCGGGTAGGCGACGAGGTGCGCGTTTCGCCCCATCCAGAGCTGCACGCGGCGATCCCTGAATTCGCGTGGGACCTGCGTGGCTTCGATCATTCCGCGCCACGCGATCCGGCCCGAGAAAGTCGGGCGAATATCGGGAAACAGATGATTGCGAACGCTTGACCACAGGCCGTCCGCGCCGATCAGTGCGATTGCGGTTTCCTGATGCCGCGTCGTGTCCTGACGCTGGACCACGGTCACGCCTCTGGCGTGGCTTGCGACGTCCTCGAATTGCGCGCCCAATCTGATCTCGATGTCGGGATGTTCGCTCGCCTTGGTAAACAGCGCCGATTGCAGATCGGCGCGGTGCACGATCCAGTAAGGCGCGCCGTATCGGAAGGTCGCCTCTCCGAGCGGGATGCGTGTCAGTTCGCGCCCCGTGCGCGCGCTGATCATGCTGATGCTGTCGAGGGGGGTGACATGTGGTGCGAGCAGTGGCTCAAGCCCGAGATCGATCAGGATACGGCTTGCGTTTGGAGACAGCTGGATGCCCGCGCCGGATTTCTCCAGCTGTTCTGACTTTTCGAGAACGACGACGCGGAAGCCCTTCGCCACGAGCGCCAGCGCTGCGGTCAAGCCTCCAATGCCAGCGCCCGCGATGATGATGGTTCGCGGCGTGGTCACGGGGCGGTCGTCAGGCGGCCTTGTCTTTCAGCACGCATTCAGGCGGGCGTGCGTCGCCCGCGTCGAGGTCGGCGGCAAAGCGATAATGCGTCGAGCAGTACGGGCAAATGATTTCGTTGTCGTCGCCGAGATCGAGGAACACATGCGGGTGGTCGAACGGCGGGTTGGCGCCGACACACATGAATTCCTTGGCGCCGACCTCGATGGTGGGAACGCCCGATTCGTTCTGGAAGTGCGGAATCACATGGTCTGCCATCGTTCACCTTTAGTCGGGTATCAGTTCGTCGGTATCAGTTCGTCGGTATCAGCTTCGGCGCCGTCAAAAACCTCTCGTCAGTCGCGCCGCACCATAGTTGTGAGGTGTTCCGATTCCCAGCGCTCTCCGTCAAATTCGACACAATCCTGTGGCTTCAGAGAAGCCCTTCTTTCGTCGGGGCGAGCTCCTCAATGGAGACGGCAAGTTCTTCAATTGATGCGGATTGTGTCGGGGCTGTGACCACCTAAGTAAGGCAAATGGACACGACGGGACCAGGCATGATGTGGCGGGCAGGTGTGGCAGCGGTGCTGGCCGGCGCCTGCGTCGTGCTGTTCGTGGTGGTATGGCCCCATGCCCGTGATGCCGGCGCCATTTTATTTTCGCAGGACGATCCCGCGCAGTTATCCGACGCGCAGGTTCAACTGACGCTGCGTACCGATCCGGAAGCGGTCGGCCGGAATATCAAAACGGCGCTGGACGAGAAGGATTCCGATCTCGCGCAGAGTTTCATGGACCTGGCGGTGGCTAACAATGTCGCCGTTGAGCCGGAAGTGTCGTCGCGCGTTGCGGATGCAATCGCGCAGGACTCTTCAGCCTCGCATGTTGCCAAGCGCTTCGTGACCGGCGTCGTCACCGGCGATGCCAGCGACGTGGCCAGTTTCTCCGGTACGGTGGCTGGCGACCTGTTTGTGTTCGGCGACATTCGCGACGTGGTGCGGGAAGGCAAGCATCTCGCCATGGGCGAAGAAACCGATCATCTGGTGCTCGGTCTCGCTGCGACGGGCATCGCGATTACGGCGGCGACATACGTGTCAGTTGGTGGCGCGCTTCCCGTGCGCGCGGGGCTATCGCTGGTGAAGGATGCGCGCAAAGTCGGCCGTCTCAGTGCGGGCCTGACCGAATGGGCCGGACGCTCGGCGCGTGGTCTGGTCGATGCGCCGCTCTTGCAAAAAGCGGTGGCGACCGGATCGCTGGCGCGGCCGGGTCAAACCATCAGTGCGGTGAAAGCAGCGTTCAAGGCGGAGAAAGCGGCGGCTCTGGTGCGTGTCGCCAAGGATGTCGGCCGGGTCAGCGAGAAAGCCGGCATGCGCGGGGCGCTCGATACGCTGCGTGTCGCGCAGGGGCCGAAAGATTTATCACGCGCGGCAAAGCTTGCCGAGTCGAAAGGTAACCAGACACGTGCGCTGGTCAAACTGTTTGGCCGCGGCGCGCTGCTGCTGGCGGCCGGTGCGTTCAATCTCGCCATGTGGCTGGTCTGGGCGCTGCTGGCGCTGATCGGTTTTCTGTGTTCGATCAAGGCTGCCGCTGAAAATCTGACATACGCATGGATACGCCGCCGCAAGGCGAGGCGCGTGCGGCGTTTGCTGGAGCAAACCCGGCGGTTACCTCTGGCAACTGCCGCTGCGGCGGTTTAATTTCGCCCCGCGACTCGATCCTTCCCCACACAACATCCGGACATTTGATGCCGAGTTTCAAGAACGGCAGCGTTGGCATTGCCTATCTCGACGAAGGCCAAGGCGATCCGATCGTCCTGATTCACGGTTTTGCATCAAGCAAGAACGTGAACTGGGTGTATCCGAGCTGGACCTCCGAACTCACCAAAGCCGGATATCGCGTGATCGCGCTCGACAATCGCGGCCATGGCGAATCGGCCAAGCTGCACGACCCGCAGGACTATGGCATCGAGGTGCTGGCGGGCGATGTGCTGGCACTGATGGACCAACTCGATATCGCGCGCGCGGACCTGATGGGATATTCGCTGGGTGCGCGGATCGGCGCGTATATCGCCGTCCATCACCCGGAGCGCGTGCGCTCGCTGGTTTCCGGCGGTCTCGGTCTCGTTCTGGTTGAGGGTGGCTTGCCGTCGGAGAATGTCGCGCTCGCGCTGGAAGCGGCTTCGCTCGGCGACGTCACCGATCCGCAGGGGCGAACCTTTCGCGCCTTCGCCGATCAGACACGCTCGGATCGCCGGGCGCTCGCGGCGTGCCTGCGCGGAACGCGGCTTCAGATGACGCGCGAGGAAGCGGCCAGCATTCAGACGCCGATGTTAATTGCGGTCGGCACCACCGACGATGTGTCGGGGTCCGCCTCGGCACTGGCGGAGATCATTCCGCACGCGGAGGTGCTGGACATCCCGAACCGGGATCACATGCGGGCGGTCGGAGACAGAGTTTATAAAACGGGCGTGCTGGATTTCCTGTCACGCCGTCCGTGAAGTGGCGTCGGTCTCGTCATGCCAGTTCAGCCATCGCATGATCGCGATCACAACGATCAGCGTTGCGATCCATGCCAGCCTTGCGCCATAGCGGTCATGCGGGCCTGACAGAGCACCGCAGACGATCGCATTTCCAAAGATAGCGGCCGATGCGCCGACGGCAAACAGCGACAGATCGTCGGCTTTGCGCCGCCAGATCGCCGCGCCAATGAGGCCGAGCATCGCTAAAGCCGAGAGCAATGCGACTGGAATATGCAGGCGATTGATGGTGGTGAAATCAAGTTCGCCCTGCTGCTGACGCGCGACGCGCAAAGGCTTTAACTGGTCGCGCAGAAAGTGCTCGAAGATACCGTAGGTGTGGCCGATGCGGTTATGTACGCCTTCGCCGGTCGCGACCATTCCGAGTTGCTGCGCGGTCGCGATCGCAGCAGTCCGGATTTGCTGTCCCGGATATTCGATCAAGGCATGCCCTGCGATAAACGCCATCTCGTCGCTCATGCCTTTGAAGCGGCCGAGGGTGTTGAACACGCTCTTGCCCCAGAGAAACTGGTCGGCGGTGGCCGGCAGTTCGTTGCGATAGGGGCAGAGCTTCAGTTTCATGGCCGGACAATGGTCGTTCAGATAACGCGCGACGATGCCATCCTGCAGCATGCGGCCGAATGCGATGCTCGGGCCTCCGGGTGTCCATGCGATCGTGCCGGAAAACCAGTAGTTCGACGCGAGCAGCATGAGTGCGCCGGCAGCGAGGCTTGCGATGCCTTGCAGCAGTCCCTTGCCGGAGATGCGCGTGCGCAAAAAAGAACGCGCGATCGCGCCCACGAGACAAAGCCCGAGCAACACCACAAGCGTCGCGCTATGGGTCGCCGCGGAAAATGCGATCAGCCCGGCCAGAAAGACAGTTTCGATCTGCGATAGTTTGTTGGTTTGCAATGCCAGCAACAAAGCAGCGAGTACGGCAAGGCCCGCGAAAATATCGGTGAGCAGCAGGCTGGTCAGCCATGGCAACGACGTTGCGATGCACAACACGCTCGCAACTGCAAAAATCTTCCAGGACCGCGCGATTCCGAAGCCGCGCAATACAATCAGGAGGACCCACAGCGTTGCGAAAGCTTGAAGGCCGAGGTTGGTCCAGAAGTACGACGACTCACCGATATGGAGATAGAGCCCGAACACGGTCGAGCGGCTCGGCACCAGGTAACCCTCGTACCAGCGGGCGAGATAGCCGCCCGTATCCCATTGTAACAATGGATAACCGTTCCACAGCGCAGGCAAAACCAGCAGCAACGGAATTGCGAGGGCCGCAATCCCGGCAGACGCCAGTCCCGACTTATGCGAGATTAACGTATTGGTGCGAATGATATTTTCCCCGGCTGCTCAATATGCTTCAACAATTTCGCGTCCGGCGCAACCTCGCGATTGGTTGCAGCTTGGGTTGTAGTCAAGGGCCGGGGCTTGATTTCACATAAACTTCAACCACCTCAAGCTATGGGTGGGCGGACGGTAACGCTGCTATACTGAACACGGAAGAACAGTCTGGCATCGAAGAACAGTCTGCGAGAAACAATTCGCGAGAACATCATGGCCGTACAGAACATCAATCCGCAAAAAGTCTCCGCGCTCGATCCGGTCTGGAACAGGATTCGCGACGAGGCTGAAGAGATCGTACGCCGTGAGCCCGAGCTTGCGACCTTCATCTATTCGTCGGTGTTGCATCACCCGAATCTGGAAGATGCTGTCGTGCATCGTATCGTCGAGCGGCTCGATCACTCGGCGCTCTCCGGCGACCTGATCCGGCAAACCTTCAACGAAGCGCTGCGCGACGAGCCTGATCTCGGCAACATGTTCCGAGCCGATCTCGTCGCCGTCTACGACCGCGATCCGGCGACGTCACGGTTCATCGATCCGTTGCTCTACTTCAAGGGCTTCCACGCGCTCCAGACCCATCGCCTTGCGCATTGGCTCTGGCACAAGGGCCGCAAGGATTTCGCTTATTACCTGCAGAGCCGCTCCTCGGCTGTATTCCAGGTCGATATCAATCCCGCGGCCCGCATCGGCCGCGGCATCTTCCTCGATCACGCCACCGGTTTTGTCGTTGGCGAAACAGCGGTGATCGAGGACGACGTCTCGATCCTCCACGGCGTCACGCTTGGCGGCACCGGCAAGGAGAACGGGGACCGCCATCCGAAAATCCGTTACGGCGTGTTGCTGAGCGCGGGCGCAAAGATTCTCGGTAATATCGAGGTCGGCCACTGCTCGCGCGTCGCCGCAGGCTCGGTTGTGGTCAAGCCGGTTCCCAACAACGTCACGGTTGCGGGCGTCCCTGCCAAGGTCGTTGGCGAGGCCGGTTGCTCCGAGCCATCACGCACCATGAATCAAATGCTCAGCGCAATAGGCACTGATCCGATTTGATCGGCAAAGCTGTTTCCCCTTTGCTGAAAAATGGTCTACAGCATCGAAGTGACTGAAGAGCGCGGTTCCGGCCGGGCTCTTG
>JAKFUP010000133.1 GCA_021732625.1 Hyphomicrobiales bacterium | reverse complement strand
CGGCGAGGCCGAGCGTATGGTGACCGTGGCGCATGCCGAGGCGGTCGCGGCCTACACAGCGCAGCATCGCATTTCGCCGCTCGATATCGATATCGTCGGTTTCCATGGCCAGACCGTGCTGCATCGGCCCGCCGAGCGGTTGACCGTCCAGATCGGCGATGGCGCGGCGCTGGCGCGCTCGATCCATATTCCGGTGATGCACGACTTCCGTGCAGCCGACGTTGCAGCCGGCGGGCAGGGCGCGCCGTTCGTGCCGGTCTATCACCGCGCACTTGCCGAATCGCTCGGCCGCGATGGACCGATCGCCGTGGTGAATATCGGCGGCGTTTCGAACATCAGTTATATTGATGGCGACGACGTGCTGATTGCCTGCGATACCGGTCCCGGTAACGCGCTGCTCGACGATTTCATGATGAAAACCGTCAAGCAGGCATTCGACAACGAAGGCCGCACAGCGGCGCAGGGCGTGCCTGACAAAGCCTGGATCGCGGATGCCTTGAAACATCCGTTCTTTGCTTCGCCACCGCCAAAATCTCTCGACCGCAACGACTTCGCGGGCCTGAAGCTTGGCGACATGTCGCTGGTAAATGGTGCCGCGACGTTGACGGCGTTTACAGTAGAAGCGATCGCTTCGATCGCGCCGCTGCTGCCGAGGCTCCCGGAAACGTGGGTCGTGGTCGGGGGAGGCGCCCGTAACCTCACGCTGATGCGCATGCTGCGCCGCCGCCTTGAGCCGGCCTCCGTCGAAAGCGCTGAAGGAATAGGCTGGTCGGGCGATGCCATCGAAGCGCAGGCGTTTGGTTTTCTCGCGGTCCGCAGCCTGCAGCGCTTGCCGCTGAGCTATCCACAGACCACAGGCGTCCCGCACCCGATGCGGGGAGGCGTGATCGCGAATCCGTGATCTCCATGCACATGCATGGAGATTGACTCTTCAATGCAAATGCATCTAATTGGATGCGAATGCATTGAGATGAGGATTCCATGCCCGCGACTGCGTGTCAGGTTCAGCTTGCCGCCTTTTTGCTTCGCATCGCCCTGGGGGCGATGTTCATCGCTCACAGCGTGTTATTGAAATTTCATATCTATACGCTGGCGGGAACCGCGACGTTCTTTGAAGGGATTGGGCTGCCAGGCTGGTTTGCCTACGCCGTGTTCTTCGCCGAGGCCATCGGCGGAGTACTGCTCCTTCTAGGCGTGCAGGCGCGCTGGATCGCGCTCTTGCTGTTCCCAGTTCTTGCCGGTGCCACTTGGGCTCATTGGGGCAACGGCTGGATGTTCGGCTACGCCAACGGCGGGTGGGAATATCCTCTCTATTTGAGTCTGCTCAGCGTTGTTCAGGTGTTGCTTGGCGATGGTGCATACGCCCTGTCGCCATCGCGGCCGCTGCCGTTTCTGCAGGGGCAGTCCCTGTCCCCGCACCTTGCATAAAACGGAGAACGTCATGACAGCCAAACTCAAGCTGATCAGCCACAATCTTTGCCCGTATGTTCAGCGTGCGGTGATCGCGCTGACCGAGAAGGAAGTGCCGTTTGAACGGATCGATATCGATCTCGCCAACAAACCGGACTGGTTTTTGAAGATTTCGCCGCTCGGCAAGACGCCTGTGTTGCAGGTCGGGGATACCGCGATCTTTGAGTCCGCAGTGATCCTCGAATATCTCGAGGAAACCCAGCCGAAGCCGTTGCATCCAAAAGACCCACTCAAGCGCGCCGAACATCGTGCCTGGATTGAATTCTCGTCCGCTGTACTTGGCGATATCTGGGGGCTCGAAACCGCGCCAGATGAAGCTGCTTTCAGGGCAAAGGCCAAGCTGATCGAAGCGAAGTTCGCGCGGCTTGAAACGCGACTGGCTGGATCGCCGTGGTTCGATGGCGATGGTTTCTCGCTGGTGGATGCGGTGTTCGCGCCTGCATTGCGCTATTTCGACGTGTTCGATGACATCGGCGACTTTGGCATTCTGTCGAACAAGCCGAAGATCGTGGCGTGGCGACAGCAGCTCGCCCGGCGGCCATCGGTCGTCAATGCAGTCAGCGAGGACTATCCGGACTTGCTGCGCGCGTTCATGCGCAAGCACAAGGCGTGGCTCTCGCAGCTCGATACCAAGGCTGCCGCTTAAACCGTAGGCCTCAAACGAAAGCGGCGCAGAGATTGCTCTGCGCCGCTTCGTCTTGGATGTCGTTCGATACTAGCGGACGTTGGCGAGCCGCATGTCGAGATAGCTCGTCACCGATTCCATCAGCGGCTCCAGCTTGCCGTCGAAGAAGTGGTTGGCGCCCGGGATGATCTGCTGATCGATCACGATGCCCTTTTGCGTCTTCAGCTTCTCGACCAGCGTGTTGACGTCCTTTGGCGGTACAACCGCATCCTTTTCGCCGTGAACGATCAGGCCGGATGACGGGCAGGGCGCGAGGAACGAAAAGTCGTAGAGATTAGCGGGTGGCGCGATCGAGATGAAGCCTTCGACTTCGGGGCGGCGCATCAGGAGCTGCATGCCGATCCATGCGCCGAAGGAGAAACCGGTCACCCAGCACGCGCGCGCTTCCGGATTGATCGACTGCGCCCAATCGAGCGCCGATGCGGCATCCGACAATTCGCCGGTGCCGTGATCGAACGAACCCTGGCTGCGGCCGACGCCGCGAAAATTGAACCGCAGCACCGAGAAGCCGCGATGCACGAAGGCATAATAGCACTGGTAGACGATCTGGTGATTCATGGTGCCATGGAACTGCGGATGTGGATGCAGAACCATCGCAATCGGCGCATTCTTCTGCTTCGCCGGGTGATAACGGCCTTCAAGGCGGCCGGCCGGTCCGGTGAAAATAACTTCGGGCATTTGCAATCCTTAAAAACTCAACGGTCGCACGCCGTGCGGGCTGTCAGCCGAGGGCTGTGATGGCGGCAGTCGGTCGCAAACGCTCCGATAACAGGCGATGCGGTGAACGCGGGCCGCCTTCTAACATGGGGCGAGGGTCAAAAAGCAAGCAAATTCAGGTCGTGCTGTGCTGTCTGGAAGTCTCCACTATGGTGCCCAAGTCGCGGATTTTACGGCCTTTTCCGGTAGCGGTACGTTATGTCTGGTAAAACATCTGCAGGCCGCTAAACGCAGCGTCAGGAACAGGAAGCCTCCGCGCCGATGAATTCGCGTGTCTATCTCGACTGGAATGCGACGGCACCGCTACGCCCGCAAGCGCGTGCAGCGCTTGCAACCCATTGGAATGTCGCGGGCAATCCGTCGTCGATCCATGAGGAAGGCCGTGCGGCGCGCTCGCTTGTCGAAGCGGCGCGCGATGCGCTGGCGCGAGCCGTGAGCGCCGACGCGCGCAATGTGATTTTCACCTCTGGCGGCACTGAAGCCAATGGATTGGCGTTGACGCCCGGGCTGTTTCGCAAGGGCGGTAAGCCCTGCGAGCGGCTGGTGATTTCGGCGATCGAGCATGCATCGGTTCTGGCGGGCGGACGTTTTTTACCTGAGCAGATGACGATCGCGCCGGTGGATGGCGACGGCATCGTCGATCGCGATGCATTGCGTGTGCTGCTTCATGGCAAACCTGCGGCGCTCGTCTCGATGATGCTCGCCAACAACGAGACCGGCGCGATCCAGCCGATCGGCGAGATCGCCGATATCGTTCATGCGACAGGCTGCCTTCTGCATGTCGATGCGGTTCAGGCGTTCGGAAAAATTCCATTCACGCTCGGTGAACTGAAAGCCGATCTGTTATCGCTATCGGCGCACAAGATCGGTGGGCCCAAGGGTGTCGGCGCGTTGGTGCTGACAAATGACATCGAAGGCGTCGCGGCCACGATCCGTGGTGGTGGGCAGGAGCGGGGGCGGCGCGCTGGAACCGAGAATGTTGCTGGAATTGCAGCTTTTGGAGCCGCAATCGAAGCGGCATTGGGCGGCATGCCTGCGGAATCGGAGGCGATGGTGAATCTGCGCGCCCGGCTCGAATCCGGTCTGAAGCGTCATGCTGGCGCGGTTATCTTCTCGGAGGCGGTTCCGCGTTTGCCAAATACGACGTTGTTCTCTGTTCCCGGATTGAGCGCGGAAACCGCTGTCATCGCCTTCGATCTGGAGGGGATCGCCGTGTCCTCCGGCTCGGCCTGCTCGTCGGGTAAGGTGCAGCCATCCCATGTCCTTGCTGCCATGGGTGTGGCCCCAGGCCTCATTCGAGGCGCTTTGCGCTTGAGTCTGGGCTGGCAGACCCAAGATGCTGACATTGATCAGTGTCTTGAGGCTTGGAGAAAGCTCTCGGGTGTATTAGGTAGAGGGAATGAAACGGGGCTTGAACGTTTCTAATCCTCGCGCCTAGCGCGCATTCAGCCCCGATACAACCTATGCGTTCCACCGCGGTCCTTGAAACCGCGAGCGGAGGATGTGAATGCCGGCCGTACAAGAGACGGTCGATCGGGTTCGCCAGATCGACGTCGACCAATATCGTTATGGGTTCGAAACCGACATCGAGTCCGACAAGGCCCCCAAGGGTCTTTCCGAGGACACTGTCCGGTTCATCTCGGCAAAAAAGAACGAACCTGCATGGATGCTGGAGTGGCGGCTTGAAGCCTATCGCCGCTGGCTGACCATGCGCGAACCGGAGTGGGCGCGCGTCCATTATCCGAAGATCGACTATCAGGATTATTATTACTACTCGGCGCCGAAGCGCAAAGAGCTTGCGTCGCTCGACGAAGTCGATCCGGAAATTCTCAAGACCTACGAGAAGCTCGGCATTCCGCTGCGCGAGCAGGAGATGCTCGCTGGCGTCGTGCGTCCGGAGGGCGAGCGGCGCATCGCGGTCGATGCGGTGTTCGACTCGGTGTCGGTTGCGACCACGTTCCAGAAAGAACTGAAGCAGGCCGGCGTGATCTTCATGCCGATCTCCGAAGCGATCCGCGAACATCCAGATTTAGTGAAGAAATATCTCGGCACCGTAGTGCCGACCTCCGACAATTACTTTGCGACGCTCAACTCGGCCGTGTTCTCCGACGGCTCGTTCGTCTACGTGCCACCGGGTGTGCGCTGCCCGATGGAGCTGTCGACGTATTTCCGCATCAACGAGCGCAACACCGGCCAGTTCGAGCGCACGCTGATCATCGCCGACAAGGGTGCCTACGTCAGCTATCTCGAAGGCTGCACGGCGCCGCAGCGCGACGAGAACCAGTTGCATGCGGCGGTCGTCGAGCTCGTCACGCATGACGATGCCGAGATCAAATATTCGACGGTGCAGAACTGGTATCCGGGCAATTCGGAAGGCAAGGGCGGCATCTACAACTTCGTCACCAAGCGTGGCGATTGCCGCGGCCACAACTCGAAGATTTCGTGGACGCAGGTCGAGACCGGCTCGGCGATCACCTGGAAGTATCCGAGCTGCATCCTGCGCGGCGATAACTCGCGCGGCGAATTCTACTCGATCGCGATTTCGAACGGCTATCAGCAGGTCGATAGCGGCACCAAGATGATCCATCTCGGCAAGAACACGACGAGCCGGATCATCTCAAAGGGCATCGCCGCTGGCGTCTCGCAAAACACCTATCGCGGCCTCGTCACCGCGCATCGCAAGGCGACCAACGCGCGCAATTTCACCGCGTGCGACTCGCTCCTGATCGGCGACAAGTGCGGCGCGCATACCGTGCCGTATATCGAGGCGAAGAACTCGTCGGCGCTGTTCGAGCACGAAGCGACCACGTCGAAGATTTCGGAAGACATGCTGTTTTACTGCGTGCAGCGCGGTCTCTCGCCGGAAGAAGCCGTGGCGCTGGTCGTCAACGGCTTCGTCAAGGACGTGCTGCAGCAACTGCCGATGGAATTTGCGGTCGAGGCTCAGAAGCTGATCTCGATCTCGCTTGAAGGAAGTGTTGGATGACCGCGTTGCTCGAAGTCAAAAACCTTCAAGTCCGTGTCGAGGAGCGTGAAATTCTCCATGGGCTGACGCTGACCGTGAATCCGGGCGAAGTGCACGCCATCATGGGACCGAACGGTTCCGGCAAGTCGACGTTGAGTCACGTCATCGCCGGCAAGGCTGGCTACGAGGTTACCGGAGGGGAAGTTCTCTACAAGGGAGAAGACCTGCTGGAGATGGCTCCGAACGAACGCGCTGCCAAGGGCGTGTTCCTGGCGTTTCAGTATCCGGTCGAAATTCCCGGCGTCGCCACCATGAACTTCCTGCACACCGCGCTGAATGCCCAGCGCAAAGCACGCGGCGAGAAGGAAATTCTGACGCCGGACTTTCTGAAAAAAGTACGTGAAGTCGCGAAGTCGTTGAACATTCCGCAGGACATGCTCAAGCGCGGCGTCAATGTCGGATTCTCCGGCGGCGAAAAGAAGCGCAACGAGATTTTGCAGATGGCTTTGTTCGAGCCAGCGCTGTGCATTCTCGATGAAATGGATTCCGGCCTCGATATCGATGCGCTGCGTGTCGCCGCCGACGGCGTCAACGCGTTGCGCTCGAAAGATCGTGCGATGGTTGTGATCACCCACTATCAGCGGCTGCTGAACTACATCGTGCCGGATGTCGTGCACGTGATGTCGAAGGGCCGCGTAGTGAAGAGCGGCGGCAAGGAACTGGCGCTGGAGCTGGAGAAATCCGGCTACGCCCAGTTCGACGACGCAGCTTGAGAACGGTAACTCATCGATGAACGTGGCATTGGCCAAGACCGATATGAAGACGGACACGAGCCGCGCGTTGAGCGAAGCATTCGCCAACGTGCGCGAGCGTCTGCCGGGCACCGGCTCCGTCGCCGAGGTGCGCCAGCGCGCGCTTGAGAGCTTCGAGCAGCAGGGACTTCCGCACCGGCGCGTCGAGGACTGGAAGTATACCGATTTGCGCACGTCGATGCGTGAGGTACTTCCGCTTGCGGCAGCGCCGGACGAGGCGGCCGCGTCGCGCGCTGCGTCGATTCTGAAATCCACGGCGGTCAAAGGCGCGCGCCAGCTTGTGCTGGTCGATGGCGTTTATGCGCCGCAACTGTCCAATCTCGGCAAGCTTGAGAAGGGTCTTGCGATCCGTACGCTGCGCGATGCGCTGGAGACCGGAGGCGAGGCCGTCCGCGACCAGTTGCTGTCGTCGAAGCAATCCACCGATCCGATGGTGTCGCTGAACACCGCGATGATGACCGATGGTGTCGTCATCGAGGTCAGCGAAGGCGCCGAACTGGCTCAACCCATCCAGATCATCCACATCGCCAGCGGCGCGGTGCCGGCTGCGATGTTCACGCGCTCGCTGCTGCGCGTCGGCAACAAGGCGAAGGTGACGCTGATCGAGAGCTTTGTCGCGGCTGACGGTGCCAAGAGCTATCAGGCGCACGACGCGCTGGTGGTGTCGGTCGGCTCGCATGCGCGGCTCGATCATGTGCGGCTGATGGAAGATGCTCGCGATGCGTTCAACGTCTCGACCGCGTTCGTGACAGTCGGTGCGCACTCGCATTTCAATACCTTCAACCTGACCGCCGGCGGTCAACTCAGCCGCTATCAGGCCTTCATCAAGTTTGCCGGCGAGCATGCCCGGGTCGAGACCAACGGCGTGAACCTGCTCAACGGCACTCAGCATGGCGACACCACGCTGTTTCTGGATCACGCTGTCCCGAACGGCGCTAGCCGCGAGGTGTTCCGCGCGGTTCTCGACGATCGCGGTCATTCGGTGTTTCAGGGCCGGATCATCGTGCGTCCGGATGCTCAAAAGACCGACGCCAAGATGATGACGCGGGCGCTGCTGCTGTCGGACGAAGCCGAAGCCGACAACAAACCCGAGCTTGAGATTTTCGCCGACGACGTCACCTGCGGTCATGGTGCCACGACCGGCGCGCTCGATCAGAGCCTGCTGTTCTATCTGCGCGCGCGCGGACTTCCCGAGAAGGAAGCGCAAGCATTGCTGATCGAAGCGTTCGTCGGGGAAGCAATCGAGTCCATCGTAGATGACAATCTGCGCGACATCGCGGTTGGCGCTGCGCGGCGGTGGCTTGCGGCGCGAGGGTAGTATGCATCCCGCGGTGAAAAACGGCGCGTATGATGTGTCCCGGGTGCGGGAGGATTTCCCCGCGCTGGCGCAGAAGATCTACGGCAAGCCGCTGGTCTATCTCGACAACGCAGCCTCGGCGCAAAAGCCGACAGCCGTGCTCGACCGCATGATGCGGGTCTACACCCACGAATACGCCAATGTGCATCGCGGGCTGCATTATCTCGCCAATGCGGCAACTGAGGCGTTTGAAGGCGGCCGTAACACGGTCGCGTCATTTCTCAATGCCAAGCGTCCGGAAGAGATCGTGTTCACCCGCAATGCGACGGAAGCGATCAATCTGGTCGCGTCGTCATGGGGCGAGCCGAACATCAGGGCCGGCGACGAGATCGTGCTCTCGATCATGGAGCACCATTCCAACATCGTGCCGTGGCATTTCCTGCGCGAGCGGCATGGCGCTGTGATCAAGTGGGCACCGGTCGATGACGAAGGCAATTTCCTG
>JAKFUP010000058.1 GCA_021732625.1 Hyphomicrobiales bacterium | reverse complement strand
ACGCCGTCGCGCGCGAGAGCCTGGATGAGATGACGCAGCGCCGACAGCGGCCCGTCCAGCACATTGCGCGAGTGGCCGTTCACGACCGTATCCCCACACGACAGCGTGATCTCGAAATTGTGCAGCTTCTCCAGCCAAGCACCGGCACCGCCTTCGAGGTGATGCCGCTCGCCGATCAGGAGCGCACCATGCAATCCGAACGCCGCAACGGTGTCGGCGGCGGTAAACCGCCAGCCCGGAAAAATTGACTGCACCACCTCGAAACCGTGCGACACCCATGCAATGCATGAGAGCAGATCGCGCTCGTCCATGTCCGGATCGGGTGCTGCCGAAAGCTGGAAGATGATTTCCGGCTCGATCAGCGGTTCGCAGAACGCTGCGAGCGAAACGCCGTCGCTGACGTTGTGCAGATCGTGCAATGTACTGTCATAGATATAGCCCCAGATCGGGCCATCAACGCCGAACTCGTCCCAGATCGTCCGGTTGGTGAAACCGATCTTGCGGCCGAGCACCCGCTCGCCACGGGCTTCGCGCAACTGCCGGACTTTCGGCGTGACGCGATAGGCCTCCTCGATCGAGAGCGGTTGCCGCGAGGAGAACGGCTCGATCTGCCGACGCCCGTCATACGCCGCCATCGCCTCGGCGGCGATCGCATCGATATCGATGGTGGTTGCGCCGCCCATCACACCGGAATGATCTTGCCGGGGTTGAGAATATTGAGCGGGTCCATTGCCATCTTCAGCGCGCGCATCGCGTCGATCGCCTCGGAGCCAAGCTCGGCTTGCAGATACTTCTGCTTGCCCTGCCCGATTCCATGCTCGCCGGTGCAGGTGCCGCCCATCGCGAGCGCCCGCTCGACGAGCCGATGCATGAAGTCCTCGGAGCGCGCGAACTCGTCGGCGTCGTCCACGTCGCACAGCAGCGAGCAATGAAAATTGCCGTCACCGACGTGACCGACGATAGGCGCCATGAGATTCAGCCGCGCGATATCTTCTTCCGTCTCGGCGACGCAATCGGCCAGCCGCGAGATCGGCACGCAGACGTCAGTGGCGACCACACCCGCGCCGGGACGCAGGCCGCGCACCGCCCAATACGCATCATGCCGCGCCTGCCAGAGCTTGGTGCGATCCTCGGCCTTGGCGGTCCATTGAAATTCGCCGCCGCCGCATTCGGCTGCAATCTCGGCGAAACGCTGCGTCTGCTCGGCTACCTCCGCCTCGCTGCCGTGAAACTCCAGCAGCAACAGCGGCGTCTCCGGCAATGTGAGCTTGGAATAGACGTTGCTGGCCTTCACCTGCGTTTCGCTCAGCAGTTCGATCCGCGCCACCGGAATGCCGGTCTGGATCGCCAGAATCGTCGCCTGACACGCGCCAGCCACGGTCGTGAACGAACACGCCGCCGCAGCAATCGTCTCGGGGATTCCGCGCAGCCGGATCGTCAGTTCCGAGATGATGCCGAGTGTCCCCTCCGCACCGACGAACAGATGCGTCAGATCGTAACCGGCGGAGGATTTCTTCGCCCGCGTCCCGGTGGTGATGATTTCGCCGTCGGCGCGCACGACTTTCAGCGCGATCACATTGTCGCGCATGGTGCCGTAGCGCACGGCGTTGGTGCCGGACGCCCGTGTCGAGGCCATGCCGCCGATGGACGCATCCGCACCCGGATCGATCGGAAAGAACACGCCCTGATCGCGCAGTTGTTCGTTGAGCGTCTTGCGCGTGATGCCGGGCTCGATGACGCAATCCAGATCTTCCGGATGCACGGCAATCAAGCGGTTCATGTCGCGCAGGTCGATGCAAACGCCGCCCGCCGGCGCGTTGACCTGGCCTTCTAGCGATGTGCCCGTTCCGAACGCGATCACCGGCACGCGATGCTGTGCGCAGATCCGTACCACGTCCTGAATATCGGGCGTATTCTGCGCCATCACCACCGCATCCGGCGGCTGCGTCTTCAACCATGTGGTGGTATGGCCGTGCTGCTCGCGCACTGCCAGCGATGTGATGAGCCGGTTGCCGAACCGCGCTGCCAGCGCATCGATGGCGCTCTTCAGTGCACGCGCATCGGGCCGCGGCAGCGCTTTCGCCTCATTACTTCCCACAACAACCGCCTCCCACAGCAAATCTTGTCTTTCTTGTTTTGTGTTTCGACCGTGGCAAAGGATATATGTGGGGTCAAGAGCGCGGCTCAACGCGCGCATTGCGGGATCGACATCGCAGGATTCGAAAAATGACCGACACACTCGTTTCAGCTCAAGCCGGCGCGGTGCCGTTTCTCTCCACCGTCAAACAGATCGAGCCGGGCTGGATCGACTACAACGGCCATCTCAACATGGCCTACTACAATGTGCTGTTCGACCGCTCGCTCGATGAATTCTTCGAGGTGCTTGGCGTCGGGCCGAGTTATCTCAAGACTCGCAACGGCTCGAGCATGACTGCCGAATGCCATGTGCGCTATCTGCGCGAGGTGCATCTCGGCGATCCGGTGCAGGTCGCGATCTGGCTGATCGCGGCGGACGACAAGCGGGTGCACACCTTCGAGGAACTGCGCCACGCCACTGAGGGCTGGGTCTCTGCTACGTCAGACAACATGACGCTGCATATCGACATGTCGGTGCGCAGGGTCGCGCCGTTTCCGCCGGATATCGCAGAGCGCATCAAGCGCGTCGCGGCGGGTCACGCCCACGCAAAACGACCCGACGGCGTTGGCCGCCGGGTCGAGATGCCGGTGAAGAAGTAGTCATTTGTCATTCCGGGGCGCGCTCTTGGCGCGAGCCCGGAATCCATAGCCTCCCTCTCATCAATAGAAGCGGAAACCTCTCGGCTCCCTCACTCTTACCGGGGTTATGGATTCCGGACAGCCGTGGAGCCTGTCATCGGGCCGCGCTTTGCGCGGACCCGTTGGCGGCTTCCGGAATGACGGCTGAGTGAATAGCTCGCTACACCCGCGTCCGCCCTCTCACGACGCTCATCACAGCGGAAACCAGAAACAGCACGATCGCGATAAAGAACACGATCTTCGCGATTTCGATCGATGCACCTGCGATGCCGCCAAAGCCCAGAATACCCGCGATCAGCGCAATCACCAGAAACGTCACAACCCAGCTCAGCATGGCTCTCTCCTCGAAAGGTTCTTTGCATCGGCCCTGTTCGGCGATGTCTGCAAAACAAACCCGAACCACAGGCCCAAGTTCCGCGCGCCGAACCGCGCGAAAACCTGAAAAATATCGCCGGCAATACGGAACAATTCCGGTGAAAGCCCGGCGGCGAGACTGTCCGCAACAGGCTTGAGGGCCTATATCAAGCCTCCCGTTGGCCGCGCGTTGATGCCAATCTGGGCGCAACAGCGAATCATATGACTGAGCCACGCAAATCCGCGCTTGAAGCGCCGCTTCATCAACCTGCCGCGGGCGGCATTGCCGCGCGTGCGCGGGCGGCTGCGGGTCCACAATATCTGCAGGGGCTCAATCCGGAGCAGCGCGAGGCGGTCGAGACGCTGGATGGCCCGGTGCTGGTGTTGGCCGGCGCGGGCACCGGCAAAACGCGCGTACTGACCACCCGCATCGCCCACATTCTGAGCCAGGGTCGCGCCCGGCCGCAGGAAATTCTCTCCGTCACCTTCACCAACAAGGCCGCGCGCGAGATGAAGCTGCGCCTCGGCACGATGCTGGGCCAGGCCGTGGAAGGCATGCCGTGGCTCGGCACCTTCCATTCCATCGGCGGACGAATCCTGCGCGTGCATGCGGAACTGGTCGGGCTGAAGTCCAACTTCACCGTGCTCGATGTCGACGACCAGATCAGATTGCTGAAACAGCTTCTGCAGGCCGAGAACATCGACGACAAGCGCTGGCCTGCGCGCATGCTGGCCGGATTGATCGACGGCTGGAAGAATCGCGGCCTGACGCCGTCGCAGGTGCCATCCGGCGAAGCGTCGGTGTTCGGCAACGGCAAAGGCGGCAAGCTCTACACCACCTATCAGGAGCGGCTGAAGACGCTGAACGCCGCCGACTTCGGCGACTTGTTGCTGGAAAACATCCGACTGTTCCGCGAACACCCCGACGTGCTGCGGCAATATCAGCATCGCTTCAAATTCATTCTTGTCGACGAATATCAGGACACCAACGTCGCGCAGTATCTCTGGCTGCGGCTGCTGTCGCAGGCGCCTTCGCCCGTCATTCCGGAAGCCGCAAAGCGGCTGTCCGGAATCCATAACCACGGTAGGAGTGATATGGATTCCGGGCCCACGCCAAGTGGCGTGTCCCGGAATGACGATCAGAGCGAGTCAGAAGGTTATGATCTTGCCGATACATTCGAAAACTCTTTTCCCTCTCCCCTTGTGGGAGAGGGTGCTGAGCCGCGAAGCGGCGAAGCGGGTGAGGGGTGGACCAGAACCGGCGTTGACAACAACCCCTCACCCGGCTCGCTTCACTCGCCACCCTCTCCCACAAGGGGAGAGGGTTTTCTCAAAAACATCTGCTGCGTCGGCGACGACGATCAGTCGATCTATGGCTGGCGCGGCGCGGAGGTCGACAACATCCTGCGCTTCGATCACGACTTCCCCGGCGCAAAGGTGATCCGCTTGGAGCGCAATTACCGCTCCACCGGCCACATTCTCGCTGCCGCCTCGCATCTGATCGCGCACAACGAAGGCCGGCTCGGCAAGACGCTGCGCACCGAGGACGTCGACGGCGAGAAGGTCACAGTTACCGGCGCGTGGGATTCGGAAGAAGAAGCGCGCGGCATCGGCGAGGAAATCGAACAGCTTCAGCGTCAAGGCAATAACCTCAATGAGATCGCCATTCTGGTGCGGGCGTCGTTCCAGATGCGCGAGTTCGAAGATCGCTTCGTCACGCTCGGCCTGCCCTATCGCGTCATCGGCGGTCCGCGATTCTACGAGCGCGCGGAAATTCGCGACGCGCTGGCCTATCTGCGGGTTATCAACTCGCCGGCCGACGATCTCGCGTTCGAGCGCATCGTCAACGTGCCCAAACGCGGCCTCGGCGACGCCACTGTGCAGATGCTGCATGACCACGGCCGCAAGCGCCGCATTCCATTGTCCGAAGCCGCGCGCGCGGTGGTCGAGACCGACGAGCTCAAGCCGAAGGCGCGGGGTTCGCTGCGCGGCTTGATGGAGAATTTCGATCGCTGGCGCGTTCAAATGGAGACGGTGCCGCACACCGAGTTGGCCGAGATCGTGCTCGACGAAAGCGGCTACACCGAGATGTGGCAGAAGGATCGCTCCGCCGACGCTGCGGGCCGGCTGGAGAACCTGAAAGAACTGGTGCGTTCGATGGAGGATTTCGAAAATCTCCAGGGTTTCCTCGAACATATCTCGCTGGTGATGGATCGCGACAGCGGCCCCGGCGAAGAAGCCGTGTCGCTGATGACGCTGCATTCGGCCAAGGGCCTCGAGTTCAACAACGTGTTTCTGCCCGGCTGGGAAGAAGGTTTGTTTCCGAGCCAGCGCACGCTTGACGATCAAGGCCGCGCCGGCCTCGAAGAAGAACGCCGATTGGCTCATGTCGGGCTGACGCGCGCGCGCCTCCGCGCCAAACTCTATTTCGCCACCAACCGCCGCATCCATGGCACATGGACCACGACGATCCCCTCACGCTTCCTCGATGAATTGCCCGCGCATAATGTCGAGGTGACCGAAAGCAAGGGCGGCGGCAACTGGGGCGGTGCCGGCGGTTATGGCGGATCGCGCTTCGACAACATGGAATCGTTCGGCTCGAGCTATTCGACGCCGGGCTGGCAACGCGCGCAACAGCGCCGTGCGCAAGGCGGACGCGGTAGCGGCTTCGATGAAACCGGCGCGGCCTACGATGCATCGCCACGCGGCAGCACCTCAAGCACGCCACGATCGCCGCGCCGTGCGCCGATGACCATCGAGGGCGAACTGATCGCAAAGTCCACCGGCACACAGTCGGACTTCTCTCTGGGCGACCGTGTGTTTCACCAGAAGTTCGGTTATGGCGCGGTCGCGAAAGTCGACGGCAACAAGCTCACCATCGATTTCGACAAAGCCGGCGAGAAGAAGGTGGTCGATAGTTTCGTCGAGCGGGCGTAGCTCATTTCGTCACGAGTTTATGCTGTCATTCCGGGACGCGCGACGATAAATCTCGGTGTCATTCCGGGATGCTCCGAAGGAGCAGACCCGGAATCCATATCAACACACGCGCAGAGTTATTGGTTTGCTTGGATTCCGGGTTCGCTTGCGTTGCTCGCGCCCCGGAATGACGGGTTGCGATTGAGCACCACACGACCTATCTAAGAACATCAAACAAACGTCCCCGATCACACCCATCCCCCATGCCCATCATCTCCGTCAAAAACCTGTCGAAGGTTTACCCCACAGGCTTGCGGGCGCTGAACAACATCAATCTCGACATCGAGAGCGGCGAGATCTTCGCCCTGCTCGGCCCCAATGGCGCCGGCAAGACCACGCTGATCAGCATCATCTGCGGCATTGCCACGCTCAGCGAAGGCTCGGTCACGGTCGGAGGCTATGACATCGACGGCGATTACCGCGCGGCGCGCTCGCTGATCGGCCTCGTGCCGCAGGAATTGCACACCGACGCATTCGAGACTGTATGGGCGACGACGACATTCAGCCGCGGACTTTTCGGCAAGCCGAAGAATCCGGCGCACATCGAGAAGGTGCTGCGCGACCTGTCGCTGTGGGACAAGAAGGACAGCCAGATCATCACGCTGTCGGGCGGCATGAAGCGCCGCGTCATGATCGCAAAGGCTTTGTCGCACGAACCGAAGATTCTGTTTCTCGATGAGCCAACCGCCGGCGTCGATGTCGAACTGCGCAAGGGCATGTGGGACGTGGTGCGCGAACTGCGCGACTCCGGCGTCACCATCATTCTCACCACGCATTATCTGGAAGAAGCCGAGGAGATGGCGGATCGTGTTGGTGTGATCGCCAAGGGCGAGTTGATCCTGACCGAAAACAAAGCCGCGCTGATGCAGAAGCTCGGCAAGAAGCAGCTCACGCTGTACCTGCAGAAGCCGCTCGATGCGATCCCGGCGCAACTGGCCGCGCACAATCTCGAACTCAAAGCCGAAGGCCGCGATCTGGTCTACACCTACGACACCAAGGGCGAGCGCACCGGCATCACCGCGCTGATGAACGATCTCAACGCCGCTGGTATCCGTTTCAAGGATCTCAACACGTCGCAGAGCTCGCTGGAGGAAATCTTCGTCAGTCTCGTTCATCAGCCCGGCGAGGCCGCATCATGAACCTTCATGCCATCGCCGCTATCTACAAGTTCGAGATGTCGCGCACCTGGCGCACGCTGCTGCAGAGCGTCGTCTCGCCGGTGATCTCGACCTCGCTGTATTTCGTGGTGTTCGGCGCGGCCATCGGCTCGCGCATCACCGAGATCGAGGGCGTCAGCTACGGCACGTTCATCGTGCCGGGTCTCATCATGCTGTCGCTGCTGACGCAGAGCATCGCCAACGCCTCGTTCGGAATCTATTTCCCGAAATTCGTCGGCACCATCTACGAGTTGCTGTCCGCGCCGATTTCTCCGCTGGAGATCGTGATCGGTTATGTCGGCGCGGCCGCGACCAAGTCGATCGTTCTCGGCATGATCATTCTCGCCACCGCCGGATTGTTCGTGCCGCTGAAGATCGCGCATCCGGTCTGGATGATCGGATTTCTCGTACTCACCGCCGTGACCTTCAGTCTGTTCGGCTTCATTATCGGCGTGTGGGCCGACAATTTCGAGAAGCTGCAGGTGATCCCACTCTTGATCGTGACACCGCTGACATTCCTCGGCGGCAGTTTTTATTCGATCAACATGCTGCCGCCGGTCTGGCAGACGATTACGCTGTTCAATCCGGTGGTCTATCTCGTCTCCGGTTTCCGCTGGAGCTTCTCGGAGATCGCCGACGTGCCGGTCGGCATCTCATTCGGCATGACGCTGCTGTTTCTTGCGCTCTGCCTCGGCGCGGTGCTGTGGATTTTCAAGACCGGGTACCGGCTGAAGAAGTAAAATCCGGGGAACAACCGCTGCCTCAGGATTGCCTTCATGCCACAATTACTGCCGCAGGATTGCCGCAACATTTTCGGCGAGCCTTCAGCAACAAAAAAATGGCGCGCCCCGGTCCGGGACACGCCATTCATCTTCATGAACGCAACCGATCAGTAGCGGCGATAACCGCGCCGATTGTAGTAGCGTGAGCGCTTGTAAGGCCTACGATAGCCGCGATCCGGAATGCCGAGCACGCCCTTCACGCCACCGACTGCACCGCCGACGCCGGCACCGATCGCACCGCCAACCACGCCTCCAACCGGCCCAGCAATGCGGCCGCCTTCGCGAGAGCCGTCCCGTGCTCCGCCAACGATGCCTTGCGCATTTGCCGCCACCGGCATTGCAAGCACCATCAGCGCGCCAGCCAGTATCAAAACCTTCTTCATATCCACTCCTCAGTCAGCCCGTCGTTATCCGACGCCAG
>JAKFUP010000220.1 GCA_021732625.1 Hyphomicrobiales bacterium | reverse complement strand
CTGCCGACCGGGTCCCAATGGCGAGCCTCCGGAAATCAACACCCGCACGCCGATGGTGAAGAAGGCGCGGGAAGGGGTGATGGAGTTTCTCCTCATCAACCATCCGCTCGATTGCCCGATCTGCGATCAGGGCGGCGAGTGCGATCTGCAAGATCAGGCGATGGGCTACGGCGTCGATACCAGCCGCTTCGCCGAGAACAAGCGTGCCGTCGAGGACAAGTATATCGGCGCTCTCGTCAAGACCTCGATGAACCGCTGCATACAGTGCACCCGCTGCGTGCGCTTCACCACGGAAGTCTGCGGCGTGGCCGAATTGGGCGCGACCGGCCGTGGTGAGGACATGGAGATCACGACGTACCTCGAAAGCGCGCTGACCTCCGAACTGCAAGGCAATCTGGTGGACATCTGCCCGGTCGGTGCGCTGACCTCGAAGCCGTATGCGTTCGCGGCGCGCCCGTGGGAGCTCGGCAAGACGCAGTCGATCGATGTGATGGACGGCGTGGGATCTGCGATCCGCGTCGATACGCGCGGCCGCGAGGTGATGCGCATTCTGCCGCGCATCAACGAGGCGGTGAACGAGGAATGGATTTCAGACAAGACGCGCCATGTGGTCGACGGGCTGCGCACGCAGCGTCTCGACCGGCCGTACATCCGCGAAAACGGCAAGCTGCGCGCCGCGTCGTGGCCGGAAGCGTTCGCCGCGATCAATGCGAAGGCCGGCCGCCTCGATGGCAAGCGCGTCGGCGCGATTGCGGGCGATCTCGCCTCTGTCGAGGATTTGTATGCGCTGAAGGAGCTGCTGGCCAAGTTCGGCTCGAGCAACCTCGCTGTCGAGGGCGGCGCTGTATTCGATCCGGCACTTGGGCGTGCATCCTACATCTTCAACCCGACGATTGCGGGCATCGATCAGGCCGATGCGCTTTTGATCGTCGGTTCCAATCCGCGCAAGGAAGCGGCGGTGCTCAACGCGCGCATCCGCAAGCGCTGGCGCACCGGCCAGCTGAAAGTCGGCGTGATCGGCGAAAAGGCTGATCTGACCTACGGCTACGAGTATCTCGGCGCGGGTACCGATACGCTGGGCGACCTCGTTGCAGGCAAGCAATCGTTCGCCGATGTGCTGAAGAACGCCAAGCATCCGATCGTACTGGTGGGCGCGGGCGTAACTTCGCGCCATGACGGTGTAGCGGTGCTGGCGCAAGCGGCGAAGCTGGCGGCAGGCATTGGCGCGATCAAGGACGGCTGGAACGGTTTCGGTGTGCTTCAGAGCACGGCTTCACGTGTTGGTGCGCTCGATATCCGCTTTGCCCCCGGCGGCAAGGGTCTGACCCTCGAGCAGATGGGCACATTCGGCATGCTTGACGTGCTCTTCTTGCTTGGCGCAGACGACAGCAAGATCGCCGATGGGACGTTCGTGGTTTACATCGGCACCCACGGCGACAAGGGCGCGCACCGCGCCGACGTCATCCTGCCGGGTGCGGCCTATACCGAAAAAACCGGCATCTACGTCAACACCGAAGGCCGCGTGCAAATGTCGAACCGTGCGGGCTTTCCGCCGGGCGATGCACGCGAGGATTGGGCGATCGTCCGCGCGCTCTCCGATGCGCTCGGCAAGACCTTGCCGTTCGACACTCTCGGCGCGCTGCGCCAGCAGCTGTTCAAGAGCCATCCGCATCTGATGCGGATCGACCAGATCGAGGCGGGCGGCAGCATCGATGCGCTGGCGGCTAAGGGCGGTACGGTCGAGAAGGCGCCGTTCAAGTCGCCGGTCTCCGACTACTACCTGACCAACCCGATTGCGCGTGCGTCCGCCGTGATGGCGGAATGCTCCCGGCTGGCGTCGGGCAAGATCATGAGCGCGGCGGAGTAGGGCGATGGCTGAATTCTTCGCAAGCGCTTTCTGGACCGGCTTTCTCTGGCCGCTGATCGTCATGCTCGCGCAGAGTGTGCTGTTGCTGGTCGTGCTGCTGATCGCGATTGCCTACATCCTGCTGGCCGACCGCAAGATCTGGGCGGCGGTGCAGATCCGTCGCGGTCCAAACGTGGTCGGTCCGTGGGGTCTGCTGCAATCCTTCGCGGACCTGCTCAAGTTCGTGCTCAAGGAGCCGATTATCCCGGCCGGCGCGAACAAAGGTGTATTCCTGCTGGCGCCGCTGGTGACCTGCGTGCTCGCGCTGGCCGCCTGGGCTGTGGTGCCGGTCAATCCGAACTGGGTAATCGCCGATATCAATGTCGGCGTGCTCTATATTTTCGCGATCTCGTCGCTGTCGGTCTACGGCATCATCATGGCCGGTTGGGCGTCGAACTCAAAGTACCCGTTTCTTGCCGCGCTCCGCTCGGCTGCGCAGATGGTGTCTTACGAAGTCTCGATCGGCTTCGTCATCATCACGGTCTTGCTCTGCGCCGGAACGCTGAACCTGTCGCAGCTCGTCGCCGCGCAGGACAGCAAATACGGAGCGCTCGGCTGGTACTGGCTGCCGCTGTTTCCCATGTTCGTGATCTTCTATGTCTCGGCGCTGGCGGAAACCAATCGTCCGCCGTTCGATCTGGTCGAAGCGGAATCTGAACTCGTCGCTGGCTTCATGGTCGAATACGCTTCGACGCCGTATCTGCTGTTCATGCTCGGCGAGTATGTGGCGATCGTCACTATGTGCGCGCTCGCCACCATCCTGTTCATGGGCGGCTGGCTCTCGCCGATCCCGTTCGCGCCGTTCACGTGGGTGCCGGGCATCGTCTGGTTCGCGCTCAAGGTGCTGTTCTTCTTCTTCATGATCGCTATGGCGAAGGCCATCGTGCCGCGCTACCGCTACGATCAACTGATGCGTCTTGGTTGGAAAGTATTCCTGCCGATGTCGCTGGCGATGGTGGTGATCGTTGCCGCGGTTCTCCAGTTTGGGGGGCTCGCGCCGAAATGAAGTCATTTCAGACAAACAGTACTTTGCTCCTCAGGCTGAGGCGGGACAACGGAGTTTCGTCATGAGTGTTGCATCCGTCGCCAAGTCGCTGCTGCTGCGCGAGTTCGTTTCCGCGTTCATCCTCGCGATGCGCTATTTCTTCAAGCCGAAGCCTACTCTCAACTATCCGTTCGAGAAGGGGCCGATCTCGCCGCGTTTCCGGGGTGAGCATGCGTTGCGCCGCTATCCGAATGGTGAGGAACGCTGCATCGCCTGCAAGCTGTGTGAGGCGATCTGTCCCGCGCAGGCCATCACTATCGAGGCCGGTCCGCGCCGCAACGACGGCACGCGCCGCACCGTGCGCTATGACATCGACATGGTGAAGTGTATCTATTGCGGTCTGTGCCAGGAAGCATGCCCGGTCGATGCGATCGTCGAGGGGCCGAATTTCGAATTCGCGACGGAGACTCGCGAAGAGCTCTACTACGACAAGGCGAAGCTGCTCGCGAATGGCGACCGCTGGGAGCGCGAAATCGCTAAGAGCATCTCGCTCGATGCGCCGTATCGTTGAGGTGAGGGGATGATTCTTCCCGCATTGTTCTTTTATCTGTTCGCGGGCATCTGCGTGGCCTCCGCGGTGATGGTGATTGCCTCGCGCAATCCCGTGCACTCGGTGCTGTTTCTGATCCTTGCCTTCGTCAACGCGTCGGGACTTTTCGTGCTGCTGGGCGCGGAATTCCTCGCGATGATCCTCGTTGTTGTTTACGTCGGCGCGGTCGCGGTGCTGTTCCTGTTTGTGATCATGATGCTCGATGTCGACTTCGCTGAGCTGCGGCAGGGTTTCCTTGAGTATCTGCCTTTCGGTTTGCTGATCGGTGCGATCTTTCTTGCCGAGTTGTTGCTGGTGGCCGGCGGCTGGGTGATCAATCCGGCGCTGGTCAAGACCGCAGTCGCGCCCATTCCGGCCGGTATCACCAACACCGAGGCGCTCGGGCTCGTGCTGTACACGCGCTACATCCACTACTTCCAGATTTCCGGCATTGTGCTGCTGGTGGCGATGATCGGCGCGATTGTGCTGACGCTGCGCCACAAGCCAAGCGTCAAGCGGCAGGACATCAACGTTCAGAACGCGCGCACCAAGGCAATGGCCATGGATGTGCGCAAGGTTGCGGTCGGGCAGGGTCTGCAGGAACCGCCATCGCGGGAGGCCGCCGAATGATCATCGGGCTTGGGCACTATCTGTCCGTTGCAGCGATCCTGTTCACGCTCGGCATTCTTGGAATCTTCCTGAACCGGAAGAATGTCATCGTCATCCTGATGTCGATCGAACTGATCCTGCTCGCGGTCAATATCAACCTCGTGGCGTTCTCATCGTTCCTCAACGACATCGTGGGGCAGGTTTTCGCGCTGCTGGTGCTAACCGTGGCTGCGGCCGAAGCCGCGATCGGTCTCGCCGTGCTGGTGGTCTATTTCCGCAATCGCGGCTCGATCGCGGTTGAAGACATCAATCTGATGAAGGGTTGAGCGCATGTTTCCGGATACGATCGTGCGTGAAGAAAGAAGCCTGGTATGATCCAAGCGATTGTTTTTCTGCCGTTGATCGGCGCGCTGATCGCGGGCGCGATCGCCATCTATGGCGCGCATGCTCGTAACCCGAGCGGCGACGAGATGGAGCATGGCGCTCACGGCCACGCTCACGGTCATGGCGCACAGGCCCATGCCTCGGATGCACACGATGACCACGCACATGACGATCACGGCCCGGTCGAGCCGCCAGCTGCGGGATCGCGCGCCGCCGAAATCATCACCACGGCGTTCCTGCTGATTGCGGCCGGCTTATCGTGGGTCGTGCTGGTCGACGTCGGATTTCTCAAACACGATGCGCGCGTGGTGCTGTTCTCGTGGATCAATTCCGGCGACCTCAACGTCAACTGGACGCTGCGCGTCGATACGCTGACCGCAGTCATGCTGGTCGTCGTCAATACCGTATCGTCGCTCGTGCATCTCTACTCGATCGGCTACATGCACGAAGACCCGAACCGGCCGCGGTTCATGGCGTACCTGTCGCTGTTCACCTTCGCGATGCTGATGCTGGTGACGGCCGACAACCTGGTGCAGCTGTTCTTCGGTTGGGAAGGGGTGGGCCTCGCGAGTTACCTTTTGATCGGCTTCTGGTTCTACAAGCCGACAGCCAATGCCGCGGCGATCAAGGCCTTCGTCGTCAACCGCGTCGGCGACTTCGGCTTCGCACTGGGAATCTTCGCGATCTTCATGCTGGTCGGTTCGACCGATTTCGACACCATCTTTGGCGCGGCTCCCGGCATCACGGGCAAGACCATCAACTTCCTCGGCTGGAATGCCGATGCGCTGACGCTGACATGCCTGCTGCTGTTCATGGGCGCGATGGGCAAGTCAGCCCAATTCCTGCTGCACACGTGGCTGCCGGACGCGATGGAAGGCCCGACGCCGGTGTCGGCGTTGATCCACGCCGCGACCATGGTAACCGCCGGTGTGTTCATGGTGGCCCGGTTGTCGCCGCTGTTCGAACTGGCTCCGAATGCACAGGCTGTCGTGATGCTGTTCGGTGCGACGACAGCGTTCTTTGCGGCGACCATCGGTCTCGTGCAGAACGACATCAAGCGCATCATTGCATACTCGACCTGCTCCCAGCTCGGCTACATGTTCGTGGCGATGGGAGCGGGGGCCTATTCGGTCGGCATGTTCCACCTGTTCACCCACGCCTTCTTCAAGGCGCTGCTGTTTCTGGGTGCGGGTTCGGTGATCCACGCGATGCACCACGAGCAGGACATCCGCAACATGGGTGGTCTCAAAGATCGGATTCCATTTACCTATATCGTGATGACCATCGGCACGCTGGCGCTGACCGGATTCCCGCTGACCGCTGGCTATTTCTCCAAGGATGCGATCATCGAGTCTGCATTTGTCGCGGACAATCCATTCGCGCTGTACGGCTTCCTGATGACCGTGGTCGCGGCGCTGCTGACCTCGTTCTATTCATGGCGTCTGGTGTTCAAGACCTTCCACGGCGAGCCGCACGATCATCACCACTACGAGCAAGCCCACGAGAGTCCGCTGACCATGCTGGTGCCGCTCGGCGTGCTGGCGGCCGGCTCGATTCTCGCTGGCTTCCCGTTCAAGGAATTGTTCACCGGCCACGGCGTCGGGGAATTTTTCCGCGACTCGATCAAGAACAAGCCTGGCATTCTTGAAGAGATGCACCACGTTCCGGCGCTCGTCGCCTATGCGCCGACAGTGATGATGACCATAGGTTTTGTCGTGGCGTGGCTGTTCTACATCCGCCGGCCTTACCTGCCGGTCGAACTCGCGAACCAGCATCAGGGGCTGTACAAGTTTCTGCTCAACAAGTGGTATTTCGACGAGCTGTACGAGATCCTCTTCGTGCGGCCTGCGAAGTGGCTCGGCCGCTTTCTCTGGAAAAAGGGTGATGGCTTCGTCATCGACGGTTTTGGGCCGGATGGCGTGTCCGCGCGCGTGCTGGATGTGACGCGTAACGTCGTCAAACTGCAGACCGGCTATCTCTATCACTACGCCTTCGCAATGCTGATCGGCGTGGCCGGGCTGATTACGTGGTTCATCTTCGGGGTAGGGGCTCACTGATGGTCACCTGGCCCATCCTTTCTGTCACCACGTTCCTGCCGGTTCTCGGTGCGTTGCTGATCTATCTCAGCCGTGGCGATGATGAGATCGCACAACGCAACTCGCGCTGGATCGCGTTGTGGACCACGATTGTCGTGTTCGCCGTGTCATTGATTATGGTCTGGCGTTTCGATGCGTCATCGACTGCATTCCAGTTCGTCGAGAAGACGCCGTGGCTCGGGCAGGCGATCAATTACCACATGGGCGTCGACGGCATTTCGCTGCCGTTCGTGATCCTGACCACCGCGCTGATGCCGTTTTGCATTCTGGCGAGCTGGAAATCGATCACCGTTCGCGTTCGCGAATACATGATGGCATTTCTTGTACTGGAAACGCTGATGATCGGCACCTTCTCGGCGCTTGATCTCGTGCTGTTCTATCTGTTCTTCGAAGGCGGCCTCATTCCGATGTTTCTGATCATCGGGGTGTGGGGCGGCCCGCGCCGGGTCTATGCCAGCTTCAAGTTCTTCCTCTACACGCTGCTCGGCTCGGTGCTGATGCTGCTCGCCATCATGGCGCTGTACTGGAATGCTGGCACCACTGACATTCCGACTCTGATAAAGACAGCGGTGCCTCGCGGATTACAGACATGGGCATGGCTGGCGTTCTTCGCATCCTTCGCCGTGAAAATGCCGATGTGGCCGGTGCATACCTGGCTGCCGGATGCACACGTCGAAGCGCCGACGGCAGGATCGGTGGTCCTCGCGGCGATCCTGCTCAAGATGGGGGGCTACGGCTTTCTGCGCTTCTCGCTGCCGATGTTTCCATTGGCGTCGTACGACTTCGCGCCGCTGGTGTTCACCTTGTCCGCCATCGCCATCGTCTACACCTCGCTGGTGGCGCTGATGCAGGAAGATATCAAGAAACTAATCGCATACTCCTCCGTTGCCCATATGGGCTTCGTCACCATGGGCATCTTCGCCGGCACGACGCAGGGCATCGCTGGCGGCGTGTTCCAGATGATCTCGCATGGCATCGTTTCCGGCGCGCTGTTTCTCTGCGTCGGTGTGGTCTACGATCGGCTGCACACGCGCGAGATCTCGGCCTACGGCGGTCTGGTCAATCGGATGCCGATTTACGCGCTGGTGTTTCTTGTCTTCACCATGGCCAATGTCGGTCTGCCAGGAACGTCCGGATTCGTTGGCGAATTTCTGACCCTGCTCGGTACGTTCAAGGTCAGCGTCGCTACCGCAACCGCGGCAACACTCGGAGTCATTCTTTCGGCGGGCTACGCGCTGTGGCTCTATCGCAAGGTGGTGTTCGGGGTGCTGGATAAGCCGTCGCTTGCGGGCATCAAGGATATCACCTTCCGCGAAGGCCTCATCCTGTTCCCGCTGGTGTTCCTCACGATTCTTTTCGGCATCTATCCAAAGCCGGTGCTCGATATGTCGGCGGCCTCAGTGCAGCAGATTGTCGATAACTATGCCCGCGCGGTGACGGTGGTAAAGGCTGCAGGGCTATGATGAGCATCATCATTCGGGATTTCACGCGATGAGCTTTCAAGCCGCAGGATATTCGCTGACGCCGGTCCTGCCGGAACTGGTGCTGACCATCAGTGCGATGGTGCTGCTAATGCTCGGCGCGTTCCGCGGTGAGAAGGTTACTGGCCTTGTCACGGCGCTCGCGGCTGCGATGCTGGTTATCACCGGTTTGATTGTGCTGTTGTTGCCCGCCGGGAGGCTCACGACCTTCGGTGGTAGCTTCATTGTCGATGATTTCGCGCGGTTTCTGAAAATTCTGGCACTGACCGGCTCGGCCGTTGCGCTTGTTCTCGCGCGTGGCTTTCTGGAAGAACCGTCACGGCGGATTTTCGAGTACGCCATCCTGATCATGCTCTCCACGGTCGGCATGATGATCCTGATCTCAGCTGGCGATCTGATCGCACTCTATCTCGGTCTCGAGCTGATGAGTTTAGCGCTCTATGTCGTGGCCT
>JAKFUP010000237.1 GCA_021732625.1 Hyphomicrobiales bacterium | reverse complement strand
GCTCTTGGAGGAGGCGGCGGAGGTGCGGCGGCTGGCGGTGGCGGCGCAGCCCTTGGTGCAGCCGGAGGCGGACCTTTCGGCGGCTGCTTCGGTTTGCCATCAGGGCCAAGCTCGGCAGGTGGCGCGGCTTGCGCAAGCACCATGGGTTCGCTGGAAGCTGGCGCAATTTGCAGCGCGACATAAGACGCCGAAAGCGCGGTGCTGGCGAGAAGGACGAGACGAAGCTTGGTCATGGCAATCCGTGGTTCAAAGGGAAATCTCAATAGCGCACAGCAACGCTATCGGAGCGAACAACTTGAGGACGCGATCAACAGGTATTGGTAGGGCCGCATTGTGGCAGGGGCGAAATCCGCGACGCAATTTATTCTTGAATGATGGCCGCGTCTGTAGCGTTTCGTTCAGGCGGTATTCATGGCAGGCTCCAGTAACCGGGCTGCTTTGGTCCTGTGGATCATCTTCGCGATGTTTTTATATCTCCAGCAGTTCGACGATTCCAGGATCGCCTTCCGGGGTCTGGATCGGCGGCCGGTCGGGTCCGCGAACGGGAATATCGTCAGGACTTTTTCGCGGCAACTCGATCGGCTGTTGCGGTTCGGCAGGATCGTTCGCAGGCGGCGGAATCTCCGGGCGCGGATTGCCCGGAGGCTCTTCAAGCGGCCGCTCTTTTGGGCCAGGCGGAATGTTTGGCATCAGGTCACATGCATCAAAGATAGTCGCCCGCTAACGATCTGGAGCGTGCGATGTTCCAACGTCTCCAAGATGCGCACCGATTGACAATCGAAACGGAACTCAGCATCGAAGAAGCATGCGGGCGATCCGCAATGGGGGAGTATAATGCCATTTGCTTACTGGTGCGTGCTGATTGCCGCTTTGATGCCGTATGCTCTGGTTGCCTACGCGAAGTCATCCTCGCGCAATAACTATAATCCGCGCGACTCCGCGGAAAAATTGGAAGGCCCGAAACGGCGTGCCTATGCCGCGCATCAAAACGGCTTCGAGGTGTTTCCGTTTTTTGCAGCCGCAGTCATTGCCTCGTCACAACTTGGCGGCTCGATCAGCACCATCAACACGCTTGCCGGCCTCTTCATCCTCTGCCGGATTACATACGCAGCTTGCTACATCGCCAACATCGCGACGCCGCGATCGCTGGTCTGGTTTGCGGGCCTGCTGGCGACCATCGCGATATTCGTGCTGCCGGCGTTCAAATAAGCGGTCCTGGAGTGCGATTGGATGCTGCCAGATTCTGGCAGCATTTCGTGGTAAGCCGGTGTCGAGGATGTCGCTATGTCTCGCGCCGAACGTCTGCTCGACCTGATTCAGATTCTCCGCCGCTACCGCCAGCCGGTTAGTGGGCAAACGCTGGCCGATGAACTCGGCATCAGCATCCGCACGCTGTATCGCGACATCGCATCGTTGCAGGCCCAAGGGGCCGCGATCGATGGCGAAGCGGGTATCGGCTACATCTTGCGCCCCGGTTTCATGCTGCCTCCGCTGATGTTTTCCGATGAGGAGATCGAAGCGCTGGTGCTTGGTTCGCGCTGGGTGGCCAAGCGCGGCGATGTGCGGCTCGGGGCTGCTGCCAAAAACGCGCTGGCGAAGATTATCGCTGTGCTGCCGGCGGAATTGCGCGATGACGCGGACAATTCATCGCTGGTGGTTGGTCCGGGCGAGCCGCTCTCTGCCGGCGAAAACGAATTGCCGACGATCCGTCAGGCGATTCGATCCGAGCGAAAAATCAACGTTGACTATGCCGATGAGAAAGGCCGCCAGACCAAACGCATAATCTGGCCCTTTGCCTTGGCTTATTTCGATCGGGTGCGCGTCATCGCGGCCTGGTGCGAACTGCGCAAGGACGTCCGGCACTTCCGCGTCGATCGCATCTCGGCGCTGGAAGTGACCGAGACCCGCTATCCCCGCCGCCGGCAGGCGCTGATCGGCGAATGGCGCAAAACTTTCGACATGCCGGTTCAGCCGAAAAACTGATACTGCCAGAAATTGGCATGAGCTGATGTTATTCTGGTCCCAGATCGAAAGGGACAGGAGAAGTCAGATGGTGTTGTTGATCGTGATGCTGCTGCACAGGCATTTTCGCAATCAGGCCCGGCGGGCGGAGTTAAAGGTGCCGCCGTGCGTGTAGAAGCAAGTGTGCGAAAACCGGAAAAGCAAAGGCCGCGTCTAACGCGGCCTTTTTGTTTCTGCCCTGATTTCTTGTCTTACAAGATCAGACCTGACGTTCGACCATCTTGAGCTTCAGCTCGGAAATGGCCTGCGACGGGTTCAGCCCCTTCGGACATGCCTTGGCGCAATTCATGATGGTGTGGCAGCGATAGAGCCGGAACGGATCTTCGAGATTATCGAGGCGCTCGCCGGTGGCTTCATCGCGGCTGTCCTTGACCCAGCGCGTCGCCTGCAACAGCGCGGCCGGACCGAGGAAGCGGTCGCTGTTCCACCAGTAGCTTGGGCAAGAGGTCGAACAGCAAGCGCACAGAATGCATTCGTAGAGCCCGTCGAGCTTGGCGCGATCCTCGTGGCTCTGCCGCCATTCCTTTTGCGGCGTGGCCGTCGTCGTCTTCAGCCAAGGCTCGATCGAAGCGTATTGCGCATAGAAGTTGGTGAGATCGGGAACGAGGTCCTTCACCACCGGCTGATGCGGCAGCGGATTGACCTTCACCACACCCGCCTTGGTATCGTGCATCGACATGGTGCAAGCGAGCGTGTTCTGGCCGTCGATGTTCATCGCGCACGAGCCACAGACGCCCTCGCGGCAGGAACGGCGGAAGGTCAGCGTCGGATCGATATTGTTCTTGATCCAGATCAGGCCATCGAGAACCATCGGGCCGCAATCGTGCGTATCGACGTGATAGGTATCGAGCTGCGGGTTTTTGCCGTCGTCCGGATTCCAGCGATAGACCTTGAACTCGCGCATCTCCGTGGCGCCCGCCGGCTTCGGCCAGCTCTTGCCTTCGGTGATCCGTGAGTTCTTCGGAAGCGAAAATTCAACCATGGGTCTCTCGCGAAAGCGGCGGTGCCGCTGGTTTCTCGAACAGGTGATGGCCCCTGCGGCATCAAGTCAACAAACAGTTACGATTCCGTTTTCCCCACCGGTACAAGCACCGGTCGGTTCATCGCGCGTTTCTCGATGACCGCAAGCGCTGGGTGGAAATGGATGCCGAACAATTGTTTGGCGAGAGCGTCCGGCTCGGCATCGACCGTGTCGCTCGAATACCAGGCGTTCAATTCATCGATCAGTGTCTTGAAGAACTCGATGCCGGTGCCGGGCTTGCGCACGCCGCCGCCGAATTCGGGAACCCAATAGGACGAACAAAGATCCTCGCAGGCATAGATGCCGCCTGGGCGGATATGGGGAAACAGGGCGCGGAAGGTGCCGATCTGATGTTCAAAGGCGTGACTGCCATCCTCGATGACGATATCGAGCGGGCCGAATTCCCTAGCGATGCTTTCAAGAAACGCATCGTCACCCTGGCTGCCAAGGCGCACGAACGTATTGGAAGATTCAAAATCTTTGCACTTCGGATCGATGTCGATGCCGACGATCTTTGCCTTCGGTCCGAAATAGGAACGCCACAGATCGAGCGAACCGCCAGCCTGGACGCCGATCTCCACGACCACAATGTTCTGGTCGCGGAAGGGCGCGAAGTGCCGGTCGTAAATCTCGAAGTAGTGACCCCATTTGTTCATGCGCCGGCCGCGGTGACCGGCGACGATGCTGTCCATTTCAGACGCAGCGTTCCAGCGCGCGGTCAGGCGCCGCAGGCCCTTGATCGTCTTGGATTGAACGCCCTTGTGCAGCAACGCTGCGCTCCTTCAAACGGAAAACGCAGTCAGTAGACCCGCGCCTTCGGCGGGATGTACTGAACGTCGTTGGTCATCGTGTAAGTGTGCACCGGACGGAAGTCGATCGTGGTCGAGCCGCGCTGATCGATCCAGGCCAGCGTGTGCTTCATCCAGTTGACGTCGTCGCGATCCGGAAAATCCTCGCGCGCATGCGCGCCACGGCTCTCAGTACGGTTGGCGGCGGAATCCATCGTCACGACGGCCTGCGAGATCAGGTTATCGAACTCCAGCGTTTCGATCAGGTCCGAATTCCACGTCAGAGAACGATCGCTGACGGCGATATCGCCGATGCCGCCATGCACCTTGTGAATCAGGTCCTGGCCTTCGTGCAGCACTTCACCGGTGCGGAACACAGCGCAGTTGGTCTGCATGACATTCTGCATGCCGGCGCGCAGCTTTGCTGTCGGCGTGCCGCCGGAGGCGTGGCGGAAATGATCGAGGCGGCCGAGTGCGAGGTCCGAGCCTTCCGCAGGCAAATCGGGCTGCTTGCCGTTTGGCGTCAGCTTCTCGGCACAGCGCAGCGCCGCCGCGCGCCCAAACACCACAAGATCGATCAGCGAGTTCGAACCCAGACGATTGGCGCCATGCACCGAGACACAGGCCGCTTCGCCGACCGCCATCAGGCCTGGCACCACGGCGTTGTCGTCGCCGTTCTTCTTGGTGACGACTTCGGCGTGGAAATTGGTGGGGATGCCGCCCATGTTGTAATGCACTGTCGGCACGATCGGGATCGGCTGCCGTGTCACGTCGACGTTGGCAAAAATCTTTGCCGACTCGGAGATGCCGGGCAGGCGCTCATGCAGTACCGCCGGATCGAGATGATCGAGGTGCAGGTAGATGTGGTCCTTGCCCTTGCCAACACCGCGGCCTTCGCGAATTTCGATGGTCATCGCGCGTGAAACGACGTCGCGTGAGGCGAGGTCCTTGGCGGATGGCGCATAGCGCTCCATGAAGCGCTCGCCCTCGGAGTTGACGAGGTAGCCACCTTCGCCGCGCGCGCCCTCAGTAACGAGGCAACCCGAACCGTAAATGCCGGTCGGATGGAATTGCACGAACTCCATGTCCTGTAAGGGCAGGCCTGCGCGCAAAGCCATGGCGTTACCGTCGCCGGTGCAGGTATGCGCCGAAGTGCATGATGCATAGGCGCGGCCGTAACCGCCGGTCGCCAGAATGGTGGTCTGCGCGCGGAAGCGATGCAGCGTGCCGTCATCGAGCTTGAGCGCGATCACGCCACGGCACACGCCCTGATCGTCCATGATCAGATCGATGGCGAAAAACTCGATGTAAAATTCGGCATTGTGGCGGAGTGCTTGACCATACATCGTGTGCAGCATGGCGTGACCGGTACGGTCGGCGGCGGCGCAGGTGCGCTGGGCCTGACTCTTGCCGAACTCGGTGGTCATGCCGCCGAACGGGCGCTGATAGATCTTGCCGTCTTCGGTGCGCGAGAACGGCACGCCCCAATGCTCCAGCTCGTAGACCGCTTCCGGTGCGTTGCGCACCAGATACTCGATCGAGTCCTGATCGCCGAGCCAGTCAGACCCCTTGACGGTGTCGTACATGTGCCAGCGCCAGTCGTCCTTGTGCATGTTGCCGAGCGAAGCGGAAATGCCGCCCTGCGCCGCGACCGTATGCGAGCGCGTCGGAAACACTTTGGTGATGCAGGCGGTGCGCAGACCGGCCTCGCTGCAACCGACCACCGCGCGCAGGCCAGCACCACCGGCGCCGACGACAACGACGTCATAGGTGTGGTCTTCGATCGGATAGGCCTGGCCGTTGGTGGCGGGAGCGCCGGTACCCGGTTTCCGAAGTTCGTCAGTCATCTCAGCGGCCTCTCAACGAACTTCGGAAACCAAAGGGTACCGGCAAAATATTAGCTCTAGTACCGTTTTCGATCTGAAGTTCCTGATGATGGACTCGCGGCGATCGGTGCAGGAACTTCAGATCGGCGGTACTAGCTCCGTTGAGGGCATTGCTGTTGCCAGCCATGAGCTAGACTCCAGAAGACAGTTTTAGAATGGCGTAGATCGATGCCAATGCGACGGACGCGCAGAAGAAGTTATTGGCGATGATCGCGGAGAGCTTCAATTTCTCGCCATGCACATAGTCTTCGATCACCACCTGCATACCGATCTTCATGTGCAAGACGCTGGCGACGATAAACAACAGCACGATGATCGCGATCAGCGGTGAGCCGAGAATTTGGGCAGCGCCCGCCTGATTGCGGCCGAGCATGATCATGATGATGAGGATGGCGGGAATCAGCAGCAAGATCATCGCAATCGCCGAGACACGTTGCCGCCAGAAGTCCGAGGTACCCGAATGAGCCGCGCCGAGATTGCGCACCCGTGCGAGCGGAGTGCGCATCGAGCCGCCTTTGGCCGGTGTGCTCATCGTCCGCCTCCGACTGCGTAGGCTGCGGCCCACAACAGCAACGTTGCGACGATGCCGCCGATCAGCGCCGCGGCTGTCAGCCACTCGCGCTCCTTCGGTCCGAAGCCGTAGCCGAGATCCCACACCAGATGGCGGATGCCGCTCATCAGGTGATGCATCAGCGCCCATGTGTAACCGAACACGACGAGCTTGCCGAACCATGTGCCGAGAAAAGCTTGCAGCGTTGCGTAGTTGCCGGGCCCGGATGCGACCGCGATCAGCCACCAGACCATCAATAGCGTGCCGAAATAAAGGGCAACGCCGGTGGCGCGATGGAAGATCGACATCGCCATCGTCAGCGTCCAGCGATAGGTCTGAAGATGCGGCGAAAGCGGGCGTTCGATGCTCGTACCCGGTTTTCGAAGTTCGTAATTCATCGCAGCAATCTCTCGAACGAACTTCGAAAACCAAAGGGTACCAGCATATTATCGATGTCAGTACCGCTCTCGATCTGAAGTTCCTGACAATGGACTCGCAGCTCGCGGCGCAGGAACTTCAGATCGGCGGCACTGGCGCTCATCGGGACTTTGAAGGTTGCGGCCGGACGAATCCGGCGTCGAATAAGATCGTTAGAGATGTTCTATTTACGAAGTCAGAACAGCGCGTGCAACGCCGAAATCCGACTTCTTCGAACACGAATTCATACCTTGTCTAGATGACGGTCTTGCGCCTCGCTGACAGTTTGAGCAATGGCTTGCTCGCTGGTCTGCATTGAGGCAACAGCAGGCAATCGGTCCGGCGTGGCTGGTATACAATCTACCAGCAGAGGTCGCGATGATCGCAGGCATCACCACCATCCAACTCGTCGAAATTGCCATCCTTTTGATCGCCGCGGGTGGCCTCGCCGGCTTTCTGGCCGGTGTTTTCGGAATCGGCGGCGGCGCGATTCTGGTGCCGGTGCTTTACGAGAGCTTCCGGCTCGCCGGCGTCCCGCTCGATGTGCGCATGCCGCTCTGCGTCGGCACGTCGCTGGCAATCATCATTCCGACATCGATCAGCTCATATCGCGCGCACCAGGCGCGCGGCAGCGTCGATCCCCAGATTCTGCGCAAGTGGATCGTGCCCATCATCATCGGTGTGATTGCTGGTGCGGTCATCGCGCGGTTTGCGCCCGAGCGTTTGTTCAAGATCGTGTTCGTGATCATTTCCGGTCTCGCGTCGCTGCGGCTGCTGTTCAACCGCGACACATGGAAACTCGGCGATGAGATGCCGCAAGGCTTCGGCATGAAGCTCTATGGCACGTTCATTGGGCTGATCTCGACCCTGATGGGAGTCGGCGGCGGGTTGTTTGCCAATCTGGTGATGACGTTCTATGGCCGTCCCATCCACCAGGCGGTCGGCACGTCATCGGGGCTCGCGGTGCTGATATCGATTCCCGGTGCGCTTGGTTACATCTATGCGGGCTGGCCCGCGGCCATGCGTTATCCGGAGGTCGCGGCGCTGCAGTGGCCGCTGACGCTCGGTTACGTCTCGCTGATCGGAGCGGCGCTGATGATACCGGCGGGGACTTTGTTCGCGCCGCTCGGCGTCAAGCTTGCGCATCGGCTAACCAAGCGGCAACTCGAAGTCGCATTCGGGCTTTTCATGATGAGCGTTTGCATCCGCTTCATCGTCAGCCTGTTGCCGGCATAGACCGTCATTCCGGGGCGCGCACTTTGCGCGAGCCCGGAATCCATAATCCCGGCGACCGTCGATTTACTCTGCGAAGTGGCAGAGCCATTACGAATTATCGCCACATGACTACTGCAGTGTATGGATTCCGGACAGCCGCTACGCGGCTTCCGGAATGACGATAGTGGCGGAGGCTTAGCGCTAACGCTTGCCGTACAACGACGCATACTGATCGCGCAGCAGGTTCTTTTGCACCTTGCCCATGGCGTTGCGCGGCAGGTCGTCGACGAAGATCACCCGCTTCGGCATTTTGAACTTGGCCAACCGTCCGTCCAGCGCGCGCAGCACGCCGGCCTCATCCAGCGCAGTCTTCTTGTCGGTGACGACGACAGCGGTGACGCCTTCGCCGAAATCCGCGTGCGCGAGGCCGATGACGGCGCTTTCGAAGACACCCGGAATCGCGTCGATCTCGCTTTCGACTTCCTTCGGGTACACGTTGAAGCCGCCGGAAATCACCAGATCCTTGCCGCGCCCGACGATGTGGACGTAACCCTTGCTGTCGATCTTGCCGAGATCGCCGGTGATGAAGAAGCCGTCCTGGCGGAATTCCGCCGCGGTCTTCTCCGGCATCCGCCAGTAACCCTTGAAGACGTTCGGTCCTTTGACTTCGATCATGCCGATCTCATCGGGCTTGATCGGCGTGCCGCTCTCCGGGTCGGTGACGCGGACGCTGACGCCGGGCAACGGAAAGCCGAC
>JAKFUP010000223.1 GCA_021732625.1 Hyphomicrobiales bacterium | reverse complement strand
GACTGAGGGTGTCCTGTGTGCCGGTCGACAACACAGGCTCTCCATCCCTTGATGCCAGCGACGGGCATCGGGACCACACGACTTGGGCCGGCGCGCAAAGGCATTGCGAGTGAGGCGTATCTCCGCCCTGGCCCGCAACGCGCAGCGCCGTCGTCAGCACGTCAGAGCTGCGGGTCCATAGAAACCAAGGCCGCTCCCCGAAAGGAATCCTGCCAACGTCTCCCCAACCGCCTCTCGTCCGCGCCTGACGCTGCCGCGTCCACCGCATCCTGTCCCGCGTCTCGTGACGATCGCGAACCGCCCCTCTCAGTGGGACAGGATGCGTATGATTATATTCCTAGTACAGGGAATGTCAAGCGGAACAGTTGGGGAGATCGTTTGCAGTCGGCGGATATCCCATGGAACAGGCTTGCCGGTGCGGCGTTGACGATGCGAACCCGGATGAAATTGATGCAAAACCAGTCATTGCCTTGCCCACCCCAACCGGCCGCTCAGCAGCCGAGCCCCGATTTTTACAGGCGGTCGCGGCCCGCGTCGAAGGCCGGCGCGGCTCATGAGCAGGGAGGTTTGCCGTGCGCAATCGCATCGTAACGCTGATCCTGTTCGTCGCGCTCTCAGCCGGCACCCTGTACACGGTCTGGATGGGTCAGCCGATCGCCAAAGCTGAAGCCGAAACGGCTCAGCCAATTGAAAGCGGGCCGACCACCTGGCCGACCCGCTGATTAGATAATCCGATTAGCAAGAATTAATTAGAGAGTTCGATAGGGCCGCGGGCTCTACTCCACCTTCACGCCCGCAGCATTCACGACCTTTTCCCACTTTGCGGTTTCAGCCGCGATCATCTTGCCGAAATCCTCCGGCGTCCCGATCAGCGGATCTCCGCCGAGTTCGATCAGTCTCGCCTTGATCGCCGGTTCGGCCAGCACCGCATTCACATGCGCGTTGAGCTTGGCGATGATGTCCGGCGGTGTCTTTTTCGGCGCGCCCATACCGAACAGCGCACTGGCCTCATAGCCCGGCACGGTTGACGCCACGGTCGGCACGTCTGGCAAAAGCCCCGATTTATCCGTCGTGGTCACCGCCAGCGGGCGCAGTGCGCCGCCGCGGATATGCTGGATGATCGATGGCATATTGTCGAAGATCACCTGAACCTGGCCGCCGAGCATGTCGGTGATCGCCAGCGCCGCGCCGCGATAGGGAATGTGCTGCATCTTGGCGCCGGTCATCATCATGAACATCTCGCCGGAGAGGTGCACCGAGGTGCCATTGCCGGACGACGCCATGTTCACCTTGCCGGGGTTGGCTTTCACGTAGGCGATGAATTCCGCCACGGTCTTGGCAGGCACATCCTTGTTGACGGTCATCACGTTGGCGGTGCGGTTGAAAGCTGCAACCGGCGCGATGTCGCGGATGAAGTTGAAGTTGAGCTTCGCATAGAGCGTCGCGTTGATATAGTTCGCCGGATTGACCAGCAGGATCGTGTAGCCGTCAGGATCGGAATTGACCACGAAATCGGTGGCGACATTGTTGCCGGCGCCTGCCTTGTTTTCGATGATGAATTGCTGGCCGGTGCGCTCCGACAGCCGCTGCCCGATCAGGCGTGCGAGAATGTCAGTGGCGCCGCCGGGCGGATAGCCGACGACCCATTTCACCGGGCGCGTCGGATAATCCTGCGCCGTGGCGCTGGTGATCGACAGACCCGAGACCGACATGAATGCAGACAGACTGGCGATCACTCCGATCGCCGCGCGACGTGAAACCATAAGTAGTCCTCCCGGCTGCCGCGGCTTGGCGCGCGGTCAGCATGCGTTGATGATCAACGGCCATTTGTAACAAGCAAATCGTCCCATCACCACTGCGGCTTTTGGTGCATTGCGTTGCGAACGGGGCGCGCCTGCCGTTGATCGGCTGGCCGGACGCGCTAAATAGCGGGTATGGCAAACGAGCCGGTCAAACCATCTTCGCGTTCAGGCGTCGCACCGTCGTCGTCGGCAGACGACATTGCTGCTTTTGTCGCCAAGGCGAAAGCAATGGCGCCGCAAGCCTCGGGCAAGCGCGGACGCCTGATTTTTGCGCTCGACGCCACCATGAGCCGCCAGCCGACCTGGGATATGGCCTGTCAGCTTCAAGCCGACATGTTCACCGAGGCTGGAACCATCGGCGGTCTCGACGTGCGGCTGGTGTATTTCCGCGGGCTTGCGGAGTGCCGCGCCAGCCCGTGGATTTCAGACACGGCGCAACTCGCCAAGCTGATGAGCCGCATTCATGTCGAGGGCGGACATACCCAGATCGGCCGCGTGCTCGGCGAGACGCGGCGCGAGGCGATCGCGGATGGCGTGCGTGCGCTGGTGTTCGTCGGCGATGCGATGGAAGAGAACGTCGACGACCTGTGCGCGAAGGCCGGCGAACTCGGTCTGCTGAAGGTGCCGGTGTTCATGTTTCAGGAAGGCCATGATCCGACGGCGGAGACTGCGTTCCGCGAGATCGCGCGATTGTCCGGCGGCGCGTGGTGCCGGTTCGATCCGGGAGCGGCGGCGCAGTTGCGCGATCTGTTGCGCGCGGTCGCAGCTTATGCCGCAGGTGGACGTGAGGCGCTGACGCGGCTGGCGAAAACGGATTCCGGTGCCGCGGCGATGCTGACGCAGATGAAGTGACAATGTTGTTAAGCTCGATTGTCGTCATGGCCGGACTTGTTCCGGCCATCCACGTTTTGCTTTCAATGAAAATATGACGCTGTAATTAAGACGCTAATTAAGACGCTAATTAAGACGTGGATCACCGGGACGAGCCCGGTGATGACGCCAAACTAGCATCGTTGCGGCGTATCAGCTCGTCTTCCCACTCACGTACAACGCAAGGATGTCGCGCACTGCACGGTTGGCTGGCGTCGGCACGTTGACGGAAGCGGCGAGGTCAACCACGCCGCCGGACAGCCACGGCAATTCGAGCTGCTTGCCGTCTCTCAAGTCGTTCGCCATCGACGCGACCATTTCAGCGGGCAGGGTGTCGATGAACGCGATGCGCTGCTCGGCGTAATCGGGCGAGAGTGCCACGCCGCGCGCAAGCCCGACGGCGACGACTTCTTTCATCAGATCGAGCATGAACTGGCGTGTCTGAGGGTTGGTGCGGATTTGCCCGGCGTTGGCGCGCATCGACGCGGTCGCGCCCGACATGCCAACCAGAAACACAAACTTCTGCCAGATCTCGACATTGATATCCGGATTGATCTCCGCGGTGATACCGCCCGCGATGCATGCTGCGTGAAACGCCTCGACGCGCTTCGATGGCTTGCGGTCGAACTCTCCGAATACGAGACGCTGGTTGGCTCCGAGATGGCCGATCACGCCGGGCGCCTTGATCGAAGCTGCAATGTAGCTGGTGCCGCCGATCAGCGCTTTTTCTCCGACGATCGGGCGCAGCATGTCATCTTTCTGCACGCCGTTCTGGAACGAGATCAGGCCGGTGTCCGGTCCGATCGTGGAGACCAAGGATTTCGCGGCGCTTTCCGTGTCCCACAGCTTGACGCTGAACAGGATGACATCGACCTTGCCGATGCTGGACGGATCGTCTGTGGCATTGACCTTGGGAAGTTCAAGCGGCTGGGCGCTGTCGATCCGCAGGCCGTTCTTGCGCATCGCTTCCAGATGCGCGCCGCGGGCGATGAATGTCACATCCGCGCCGCCCTTTGCCAGCCGCGCGCCGAAATAGCCGCCGACTCCGCCCGAACCCATGATTGCAATGCGCACGCGATCCTCCTGCGATCTTGTTCTTGCCAAATTGCTGCAGGCTTTTCGCAGATCGCGGGATAGTACCGCCGATCTGAAGTTCCCGCAGTGGTTGCCGCAAGGTTGTATCAGGAACTTCAGATCGAGAAGCGGTACTCAAAATATAAATTGCTAGTACCCTTTGTTTCCGAAGTTCGTGTCTGGGGGCGCAGCGATGGCTCACGAACTTCGGAAACGGGTACTAGCTCGCCAGCGCGTTGCCATCACGAATCGAACAGGACGTGCCGCCAAGGCTGAGCGACAAAAGCTCGATGGTGCGCTGGCCGTCAAAACTCTTCCAGGTACGCGGACCTCCGGAGCGGCCGTAGGTCACGTCGACCGTGCAAGACGAAAAGGCGGGATCGAACGACACCACAACCTGCCGGGCAAAGCCGGCAAAGATCGCATGGCCGACCAGCGTATTGCCCTTGAAGTTCAGGCTGGTGTTGGAGCTGCCCGGCGCGACCTCTGCCGATTTGCCGCCGCCGCCAGATCCCCGTTGGACGGATTTCACGAACACGCGGCCGGCCGAACTCACGTAGACGGTTCGCGTCCGGCTGATCTGTTCGGTGATCGTGCGTCCGTCCGGCAATTTTTGTTGCGCCGATTCAGACCACGACACCAACACGGTTTTGTTGAGGAGCTGGGGAGGCGCGGCCAGCGCCGGCGTTGCGGCGGCAATCAGAAGGCTGGCGGCTGCAAGTGCACGAACGATCATGGTGCTATCTGCTTTCTCATAGAATCCATGTGTTCTGTTTCAGTTCGCCAGCGCGTTGCCGTCGCGGATCGAGCAACTGACGCCGGAAATATTGGGTGGCCCGTTGGAGGTATAGGTCACGCCGTTGAGGCCCTTCCAGACAAGCGGCTTGCCACTGTCCCGGCCCATCACCACCGTCCCGCTGCAGCTCTGGAAGCCCGGATCGAACGAGATCGTCAGAAGGCTCGCGCCGCTGATGAAGGGCAGCACGCCGGTCAGGCGGTCGCCGCTGAAGCTGAGGCCACGGCCTCCACCGGAATCCTCCGGCCCGCGCTCCTTGTCTTCGCGATTGCGACCGGCGGACCGCGTCGCCTTGGCGAAGACACGTCCTGCGCTGCTGACATAGACGATGCGGCTCGATGTGCGGGTGCCGGGCGTGGAGCCGTCAGATCCCTTGGCCGGAATATGGACCCCGAAGCTGATCAGGATCGACTTGTTGTAGAGCTGCTTGGGTGCAGCGCTCGCGGCTGTGAGCGAGGCGAGAAGGAAGGCACCGGCGAGCGGCGCGATCCGGAGAACGAATGGCATGATGTCACTCCCGAAAATACTTTCCCGTCCGCCAATGTCCGCGAACGGTATGATATAGCCTAACGGGTTCACCGGCTGCGGCAAGCCGTCCGCGCGGTTGCATCGTGGTGGCGGCCGGGGCATGGGATAACCATCTGACAAATAGCCTGCATTCGATTCCGAAGGCGGCCCTGAGGCGCGAGACGCAACTTTGCCGGACCACACGCCATGCCGACCCTGATCGCCGGTATCTTCGCCGTGGTGGTGCTGTATCTCGGCTTGCAGATGTTCCGCGCAGCCGATCCGAAGCTGCTCGCCAAGGGAATCCGTTTCGCAGGCGGTGCGATCTGTCTGGCGGTAGCGGCGTTCACGGGCCTCAAGGGCGAACTCGCGGTGGCGATTCCGCTCGGACTGTTCGGCGCGGGTCTTCTGGGTTGGTCGCCGCTGGCAGCCGCCGGATTTGGCAATTTCGGCGGGTTTGGTGGCAGCAAATCGAGCGGACAGACCTCGCAGGTCCGCTCGCATTATCTCGACATGGTGCTGGATCACGACACCGGCGCGCTGGCGGGGCGCATTGTCGCCGGCCCGCACGCGGGGCGCGACCTTGGCGAATTCGATCTGCCGCAGCTTGCGGCGCTGATGACGGGCTTCGACGCGGAGAGCTGCGCGTTACTTGAAAGCTATCTGGACCGCCGGTTTCCCCGATGGCGTGAGGACCCGCAGAGCGCAGGGGCAGGCAGGCAGCGCAGCCAGCCGTCGAGCGGCAAAATGACGGCGGACGAGGCTTATGAGATCCTTGGCCTGAAGCCGGGGGCGAGCCGGGAAGACATCAGCCGCGCTCACCGGGGACTGATGAAGAAATTGCATCCCGACCAGGGGGGCTCGACGTATCTGGCGGCCCGGGTAAACGAGGCCAAGGACACTTTGCTTCGCACGCATCGCAACTAACTCCAGACAACAACACGACGCCACTGACTACGGCGGCTGGCCTTGCTCTGGATAACGACCTGTCCCCGGAGCGCATGACGCGCTCGCCGGTCCGGTGTTTTCACCGGTACCATCTGTCGATCTTTAGCTGGTAATGGTTGACGGGAGGTTGCCATCGCGGCCGGTCGGGTCGCGGGATCATGCCAAAACAAAAAATGGCCGGGAGATCCGGGCCATCTTGAAACGTCGGCTGACGCGAGATCAGTTTTTCAGGTCAGTTCTTCATGGAAATGCAGGAGATCGAGGAGCGCTTCAGCGTCCGGCAGGCGGCCTCCGCCTGTTCCTTGTCGAGACCTGCGAAGCGCGCGCGATAGAGCTTCTTGTCACCCTTGGCGACGGTCTCGGTGAACGGATCGGCTTTACCGAGCAGTCCGCGGGCGTGACCGCGTGCCGAATCCAGCCGCTGCCGTGCTTCGCTTTCGCTTTCCAGTGCGCCGACCTGAATCATCCAGCCGGACCGGGTGGCCACTTTCAGCGCACCGTTCTCCTGAATGGTTTTGGCCGGACGGACGGAGGGTTCGGCATAGGCCATCGATTGGGACGTGCTGGCTGGAGCTGACGCCGGCAGGACGCCGAGGATACCGTTGCCGGTGCCATGGCCTGCGGGTTGCTCTGCCTTTGCTTCAGCTTTGGCGACGATGTTCGATGACGTTTCGGTGGGGGCTTGCGGAATTGCCGCGGTGACAATCGGGGCGGGCGCGCCCTGTGGCGCTCCAGCGGATGCGAGCTTCAACGGTGCGCCAGCGCGGACCTGTACGGTCTTGACCCGTACCGGAGTCATCGGCTCGGCGGAGCCGGGAATTGGCGCCAGCGTTTGGGCGGAGACGACGCCATTTGTGAAAGGCGCGGGCGGTGTGTTCTTCGTCGGAGGCGCTGTCTCTGCAACCGGAGCGCGGGCACGCGGAGCAGGCGCGGGGACAGGCTCGGGCAGCGCGGCTGCCGTCTGCACAGCGCCCTGAACCTGAACCAGAGGCGCTGCGGCTGCACGAACCGGCCTGGCTTCGGCAACCTCAACGCTGGCAGCGGATGAATCGCGATCTGTGATGGCGGCCACAGTGCGCTTGGTCGATGCATGCGCAACATGTTCGGCGAGCAGGTTGCGCATGGTGGCGTCGCGCGAGCCGCCGCTGCGGCCGCCGAGCACGACGGCGACGAGATGGCGGTTGCCGCGCTTCATCGAGGAGACGAGATTGAATCCGGAGGCGCGGGTATATCCGGTCTTGATGCCGTCAACGCCTTCGACGCGGCCGAGCAGCTTGTTGTGGTTGCGAATGACGCGGCCGCGATAGGCGAACGCATTGGTTCCGAAATAGCGATAATAGCGCGGGAAGCGATCCTGGATCGCGCGGCCGAGCGTGGCCTGATCGCGCGCGGTAGTGACCTGATCGGAATCCGGCAAGCCCGATGCGTTCTTGTAAACCGTCCTGCTCATGCCGAGCGCGCGCGCCTTGCGCGTCATCGCCTTGGCGAAGTCTTCCTCGTCTCCGGCAAGCGCTTCGGCGATCACCACGGCTGCGTCGTTGGCCGAGCGGGTGACCAGCGCCTTGATGGCGTCCTCGACGCGCAGCGTCTGACCGGGTCGCAAACCGAGCTTGGTCGGCGCCTGCTCGGATGCGAATTCGGAAACTTCCATTTCGCTGTCGAGCTTGAGCTTGCCTTGTTCGAGGCGCTCGAACAGCATGTACAGCGTCATGATCTTGGTCAGCGATGCCGGATGGCGGATGCTGTCCGGATTGTTCGCAGCCAATGTCGATCCGGAATTGGCATCGACCACGATCGAGGCAAATGCCGGGCTGTAAGCCGCGACCCGCGCGTGATGCCGCCCACGGTGGCGGCGCTTGGCGTCGGCGCTGTCGGTGGTGAAAACGATGGCTGTGATGAGGGTGGCAAGGCCGAGGACAAGAAAGCGAACCAATCGCAAGGAAGTTGAGGTGGTGCGAAACATAAACTTCCCCGTCCGATTTCCATGTTGATCACCGGTCCGTGAGGCAAAATTGTGCCCAAAAACGCGATGAACCTAATGCGCCAGCGCCCCTTGATCCGCCCTTGCTGCTCCCGCCGTTGCAGCCGTTCTGGCCGCGTCTGCTAAGAGACTGAACTCAAGCGTCTTTTCGGTTTCGCCGGAACTGCTTGCAGTGCAGTTGTCCAAGTTAGGGGGACGGGGTTTCGAAACGGTTAAGCAACCATTTCGACGGTCCGCCTGATTCCCCAACGATTTGAGATAATTGTGCGACGCACAAGATTCTTGACATCCATGGTGCGCTGCGGTATTTCCCCGCGTGTGGTCAAGGCGCAGGGACGTCACCGGCTATTCAATCAAAGTCTAGGAAAAGGGATTGTCATGGACAAAGTCGAAGAGTTTCAGAAGTACGGCAAAGAGCAGATGGAAACCGCAACGGCAACCGCCGGCGAGTTCGCCAAGGGCGTGCAGGCAATCATGACGGCCTATGGCGATTACGCGAAGAAGGCGATGGAGAACGGCAATTCGTTCGTCGAAAAGCTCTCGGGCGTGAAGTCGTTCGAGAAAGTTGTCGAGCTGCAGACCGAGTACGCGAAGTCGAGCTACGAGACGTTCATTGCCGAAAGCAAGAAGATCAGCGAGCTGTATGTCGATCTCGCCAAGCAGAGCTACAAGCCGTTCGAAGGCGTCATGGCCAAGATGGGCCAGATGCCGGGCACTACCCAACACTGATTTCGAACCGCAGACGTGAAAAAGCCCGGCATCGCCGGGCTTTTTTGTTTTCGGCGATTGCCGGTGCGAATCCTTATTTGGCGAGACGAAGTTTCGAGAGCGACGCGCCGATCGCG
>JAKFUP010000144.1 GCA_021732625.1 Hyphomicrobiales bacterium | reverse complement strand
TTTGCGAGCCGGATTTCAGTCGGCCAGGCCTGTGCAGCGACGCTCATACAGTTGCCTTATCGCAGTTGCCGACCGGATTGCACGTCGTGAATGGCATGATCTAGGCTTTCTCTAATGCAAACATGCCGTCGATCCGAACAGCTTTGTCACGGATCAACGCGGCGACGCCGGCAATGTCATCGAGATGCACCACCGGCAACGATGTGCGCGGCTTCGCATCGGTTGCTATGCCGATCACCGCTTCGTCGGCTGGAAACAGGAAATCTTTTTCGTTGGCAGCGCGATGGACCTCGATCTTCGGATGACGATCGGTTTTGTAGCCCTCGACGATCACCAGATCGACCGGCGACATGTGCGCGAGAAGCTCGAACAATGTCGGTTCCGGCGCACCGCGCAGCTCATGCATCAACGCCCAGCGGTTGTGCGACGATACCAGAACTTCGACCGCGCCAGCCTCGCGATGCACGTAAGAGTCCTTGCCAGGTTTGTCGACATCGAACTTGTGATGCGCATGCTTGATCGTGGACACGCGCAGACCGTCGGCAGCGAGCAGTGGGATCACCCGGGACAACAATGTGGTCTTGCCCGAACCGCTCCAGCCCGCCAGCCCGATCACCCGCGTCGCGAGGCGGGCAACGGACGGATGCTTTTGCGCAGCACCGCACGAAGCATCCTCGGCAACGCGCGCCTGACCGATCGGAAGGTCCGGCTCGATTTGCCCGGGCAAGATCCGCCCGGCGCCATAAAGATCGGGACGAAGCGTGAAGCGGGAAACCCTTGTGATCGACTCGATCGCGAGCACCCGCTCGGACGGGACGCGCGACCATGCCGATACCGATGGCTGCGCGATGCCCAGAGCACGAGCCAGCGAGGCGACGCCTCCGGCTGCCCTGATTGCATTTTCCAGTCCGGCGTCTCGCATCGAAACCCAATCCCCCCGGATTGTCCTTGATCGCCATTTTCCGAGCACATCGGTTGGCGTTTCCCTGTCCATAGCATAGGTTTTGCCTATATGCGCAAGACTTTGGTCTATTTCATCAAAATACCGTCAACGGCGCGGTTTCCGGATAGGGACCGCGCTTTCGCGAGACATTGGTCGGTGAACTCCCTGCGGCGTAAAGCATCGCTTTGCGCGGTGCCACTCGTCACATACAAGGAGCCACTCAGGAGAACTCGCGTGGCAACCCAGCCCACCCCGCAAGCCCGTCCCATGCCGAGGGCGGTCGGCATTCCCGGCGTCAAGCATGTGGTCGCAGTCGCATCCGGCAAAGGCGGCGTCGGCAAGTCGACAACATCGTGCAATCTCGCGCTCGGCTTCGCCGCTCTCGGCCTTAAGGTCGGCATGCTCGATGCGGATGTCTATGGCCCGTCGCAACCGAGGCTGTTCGGGCTGCACGGCAAGCCGCGCACCATCGGCGCGCGGATGATCGAGCCGAAGGAGCGCTTCGGCGTCAAGGTGATGTCGATCGGCTTTCTTGTCGATGAAGACACCGCGATGATCTGGCGCGGCGCAATGGTAATTCAGGCAGTCACGCAATTGCTGCGCGAAGTGGCGTGGGGCGACCTCGACGTGATGGTGGTCGATATGCCGCCCGGCACCGGCGACGTTCAGCTCACCATGGCGCAGCAAGTGCCGCTGGCGGGCGCCGTCATCGTATCCACGCCGCAAGATATCGCGCTGATCGACGCGCGGCGCGCCATCGGCATGTTCCAGAAGGTCAATATTCCCATCCTCGGCATTGTCGAGAATATGTCGGGCTTCTGCTGCCCGGCCTGCAACAAGGTGACATCGATCTTCGGCCAGGGTGGCGCACGCGCAGAAGCCGAAAAGATCGGCGCGCCGTTTCTCGGCGAAATTCCGCTGCACATGACGATCCGCGCGACATCCGACGAAGGGCGTCCCGTGGTCGCAACTGCACCGGAAAGCCATCACGCGCAAAGCTATATCACCATCGCGACGCAGGTCTGGAGCGCGATCGAAACAGGCGGCGCGCTCAAGCCTGCACCTCGCATCGTGTTCGAGTAAGCTGGCGCGGCCAAGCCTTTTGCCACAAGGCATTTTTCAACAAAGCATTTCGGCTGGATGTTCCGCGGCGATCAGGATTGGGCCGCTTCCAGCGTCGCATTCGCGATCGCCTGCCGCGCCCGCTGCGGCGATCCAAGTTCTTCGATCAGCAACAGACATAGCCGCGACAGGAATAACTCCGACTTGTCGCCCGCCTCGGTCAGCGCGCCGCTAATCTCGGTATAGATTTCATCGCGCGTAACGTCGGTCCACTGTTGTTCGCTCATGATGCCACCTTGATTGTCTCGGCCCGCGGTTGCTTCGATGCATCAGCGCCGGAGGCTCTCGCCAATGCCGTCGCGACATCGCCTGCATTGAAGCTGCGCCAACGAGCGCAAACATGCCCGTCGGGCCGGACCAGAAACACCGCCTGCGGTGCCGCGTCATAGACTTCAGCGAAACGCCCGGATGAATCGAACAGCGTCGTTTTCGGATTTGTTGTCGTCGTCGCCTGCACGGCAATGGTTGCGACTGGAATGTCTGATTTTGTTGCCGTCACCCACGCAGCCATCGCGCCTTGCGTCTTCTCGTCGATCCCGAAACTCAGAAGCGTGAAACCATCCTGAAGCTGTGCCGTGATGCAAGCTTCCTTGCCATCGCGATCGGTCAGCTTGATTTCCGGCAAAGCCTCGCCCGGCGCAGGCCCGCGCATGAACGAGGTCTCGTCTGCCGAGAAGGTATTGAGCGGCGTATCGGCATAATTAATGACGCTGGTCTGGCGCGGGTTGATTAACGAGCGTAACTCCGGATGTTTTTCGGCCAGCGACAGCACCGCGTCGCGCATCAATCGAAATCCGGATGACGGCGGCGCCATGAATTCGGTGCTCTTCATGGCGTGCATGATGTTGGTGCGCCATGCAAAGTGCCGCTCGTGCGAATAACTATCGAGCAGCGACGGTGCCGAAGTGCCATCGATGACGCCCGCGAGCTTCCACGCCAGATTGAACACGTCGTCAAAACCGCTGTTGAGACCGCGCACGCCAAAAATCGGCACCAGATGCGCGGCGTCGCCCGCGAACATCACCCGGCCATGGACATACTCATCGAGTGAAAGAGCCGACGCGCGATAGGTACTCGACCAGATCAGGTGCCATGGTTTGTCGTCGACGCCGAGCATCTTGAAGTGCGCCTCGACCACCGGGATCACCTTTTCCGGTTTGGTCATCGCCTCGGCGTCCTCGCCGGCATGCAATTGATAATCGAGCCGCCAGACATTGTCGGGCTGGCGATGCATCAACATAGTGCGGCCGGGATTGGATGGCGGATCGAACCACGCGAGCCGCCCGGTGGGCCAGCCGAGATCGACGCCGACGTCCACAATAATGTAGCGGCCTTCATAAGCCGTGCCGTTGAGGCGCAGGCCGAGTTCTTGCCGCACCCTGCTGCGCGCGCCGTCGGTGGCGATCAGCCAGTCGCATTCTGATGCATAGGATGTGCCGTTCGCTTGCAACGTGAGCCGGACGCCATTGGCGTCCTGCTTGAGGGATTCGACCGACGTGCCCCAGCGAATCTCGATCAGATCGCGATACAGGTCGATGGCATCGGCCAGAAACTGCTCGACATAGTATTGCTGCAAGTTGGTCATCGGTAGCAGCCGCTGATCGGCATTGTGCGGCATGTCGAACCGCAAGATTTCCTCGCCGCGATAGAAGCTGCGGCCCGAGGTCCAGCCGAGACCCTTCTCGATAAATGGATCGAGCACACCAAGCCGGTCGAAAATCTCGAACGTGCGCCGCGACAAACACGTCGCGCGGCTGCCTTTGCACACCGTGGTATCGGCTTCGATCACCACCGACGCGATGCCGTATTTCGCCAGCGCCAGCGCTGCCGCGAGCCCGACCGGCCCGCCGCCCGCGATCATAACTTTATGTCGTTTGGTCTCGCGGCCATCCACGAGCGGAGGCAAGATGGCCGGATGCTCGTGAAAGACGAAGCCCTGCATGGTTTCCGGTTCGGTATTCGGCGCGGCGCTGCTCATGATGCTTTCAACATACGTTACCTTCAGATCAGGCGCACATCAGCAAGGTCACGCACCCTCGTCCAGTGCGACCAGTTCGCGTTTCTTGCGCAACGACGGCAGCAGCGGAACAATCAGCAGCAGCAGGGCCAGCAGCAAGCACAGGGCCGAAATCCAGCGCAGCCTGAGCGGCAGGATGAAGGTCGTGAGATCGCCCTGCGACAGGATCAGCGCCTTGCGCAGATTGTTCTCCAGCATCGGACCGAGCACGAACGCCAGCACCAGCGGCGCCGGCTCATAGCCAAACTTGCGCATCACGTAACCGATCACGCCGAACGCGATCATGACGTAGACGTCGAACACGTTGTTGCTCGAACAATAGACGCCAATGATGGTGAACAGCAGGATCATCGGGAACAGCACATTGTAAGGCAGCTTGAGAAGCTGCACCCACATGCCAATCAGCGGCAGGTTCAGGATTAGCAACATCACGTTGCCGATATACATGCTGGCGATGATGCCCCAGAATAGTTGCGGATTTTGCGTGATCAGTAACGGGCCGGGTTGCAGCCCGTGAATCACGAAGGCGCCGAGCAACAGCGCCATCACCACATTCGGCGGGATGCCAAGCGTCATCAGCGGAATGAACGCGCCGCCGGCGGCGGCATTGTTGGCCGCTTCCGGCCCCGCCACGCCTTCAATCGCGCCCTTGCCGAAACGCTCCGGCGTTTTCGATACGCGCTTCTCGAGGGCATACGACGCGAACGACGCCACCACAGCTCCGCCGCCGGGCAGAATGCCGAGGAAGAAGCCGAGGATCGTGCCGCGCGTGATCGGCCCCGCGCTGGCTTTCCAGTCCTCTTTGTTGGGCAGCAACTGCGTGATCTTGGTCGTCAGCACGTCGCGCTTGACCACCTGTTCGATATTGCTCAGCACTTCGGCGACGCCGAACAGGCCCATCACTACCGGGACAAGGCCGATGCCGTCGATCAGCTCAATCCGCCCGAATGTCAACCGCGGTTGAGCAGTGATGCTGTCGAGCCCGATCAGGCCGAGCACGACGCCGATGCAGGCCATGAACAGCGCTTTGGCCATCGAGCCTTGCGTAAGGAACGTCAGAACCACCAGACCCAGCGCCATCAGGCTGAAATACTCGGCAGGTCCAAATCGCACCGCGAGCGCCGCCAGCGACGGTGCGATCAGCATCAGCGCGACCAGTGCGAACGTGCCGGCAACAAACGAACCCAATGCGGAAATGCCGAGCGCCGGGCCGGCGCGGCCTTGTTTCGCCATCTGGTGACCGTCGATACATGTCACCACAGAGGCCGCCTCGCCCGGAATATTGACGAGGATCGACGTGGTCGATCCGCCGTACATCGAGCCGTAGTATATGCCGGCCATCATGATAATGCCGGACTCCGGCGTGCCCGACAGCGTGACTGGCAGCAGCAGCGACATCGCCGAGACCGGGCCGATGCCCGGCAGCACGCCGACCAGCGTGCCGATGAAAACGCCGATGAAGCAATAAAGGATATTGACCGGCTGGAGCGCGACGCCGAAGCCCAGCCCAACATTGACGAGAACGTCCATCGCAGTGACCTCGTCAGCCGACGTTGAAGATGCCGGTGGGCAATTGAATCAGCAGCAGGCGTTTGAGCACCCACCATGAGCCGAGCGGCGCCAGCACGGCGAGCGGGATCGCCACCGTCCATCGCACCGGATCGATCGCGCGCAGCAGGAACAGCAGCAGCGGAATGGTCGTGAGCAGAAATCCGAGATCGTCGAACGCGCGAGCAAACACGATGAGGCTCGCGATCACCACAAGGGTCCTGCCCCAGCGCGTGCCTTCCCATAACGAGCTGAATTTGGGACCGCCCCCGATGATCGCGGCAAACGTGATCGATGCCGCGAACAGACACATCAGAATTCCGACATAGAACAGGACGAAGCCGGAGCCTGGATCGTTGACAGTACCGAGGTTGAATTTGACGCCGGACCAGATCACGAGCGCGCCGAGCACGAGGCCGATCAAGCCGCCCCACAGCTCGGAATTATTCAGCCTGAATGAGGCGTTGCTACCGTCGCTCATGCGCTATGCTTTCATGTCACAAGGTCAGTTGGAGGCTCCGTCACCCGGAGGTGGCGGAGCGGAGCGCAGCGCAGCCCTCAAAGGACGACGGCAAACACCGTGCCCGTGACAATCCTTCGAGGCTCGCCGCAAATGCGGCTCGCACTTCAGGATGACGCGGCCTTCGAGAAACTGCGGCAAACCATCAAGCTAATTGGTCTTCTTGGTGAGACCGAGCGCATCGATCACCTTGCGCTCGGAGTCGGTGACCTCGGCGACGAACTTCTTGTAGTCGCCGGTGTTCTTGTAGTTCGGCACCATGTCGTATTTCGCCAGCGTCGCGATCACAGCCGGATCCTCGATCGCTTTCTTGAAGGCATCATGCAGCTTGGCGACGATCTTCGGATCCATGCCCTTCGGACCGGCGATACCGAACGGCGAATCATACACCATCGGATAGCCAAGCTCTTTCAACGTCGGCGCATCCGGGAAGTTCGCCGAGCGATTTGACGTCCACACCATCAACAGGCGCAGCTTTCCGGCATCGACCAGCGGCTTCCAGCCTGTGGAATCCGCTTGCAGCATCGTATGCTGGCCGAGCACGGCCGCATTGGTTTCTGCGCCGCCCTTGAACGGCACCTGCGTCAATTTGATGCCTGCAAGGCCAGCAATCTGCTCCATGCCGATGTGCAGCGAGGTGCCGGCTCCCGGTGTCGCATAAGTCACCTTGCCCGGGTTCGCCTTGGCGAAATCGACAACGTCTTTCCACGTCTTGAATTGCGACTCGGAATTCGTGGTGACGCCGAAGGTGTAGCCGGTGAGATGCACGATGTAGCTGAAATCGGTGTCCGCATTCCACGACACCTGCTGCATCAGCGGAATACGAAACACCGTGATGGGGATTTGCGAGATGGTGTAGCCGTCCGGCTTCGCCGCCGCAGCCATGGTCGCCGGACCGACGGTGCCGCCACCGCCCGCCTTGTTATCGATCACGACCGGCTGACCGAGATGCTTTGATGCGGCTTCACCGATAGCGCGCATCGCGATATCGGTCGAGCCGCCGGCAGGCCAAGGCACAATCAGCGTGATCGGCTTGACCGGATACTCTTGCGCCAACGCAACGCCACTGACCGCGGATAGCGCGGCGGCAGCCATCAGAATCGTTAAAGTCCTGCGGTAAAACATTGTCGCTCTCCCTACCCGCAGCCTTGGGCTGCGTGATCTTGTTTTGCGAATGTGTGAAGGTATCGAAGCACACTTGCCGCAAACCGTCTCGCTAAAATGCAAGTCACACTGAGACTCGGTTGGCGACCGTTCGCGTGACGGAATTTTTGCAGCGCACACATGAATTCGGAAGTGGCTGCAATCCAACCTTTTCGCGAGTGTCGCGTGCGTTGTGGGCGCTTCACGGGATCAGGCGACACAACGTCACAAAGCGATTTTCAATCTGGTCCAACGGGTGTAGCGAACGATATGCGATCGCATGCCATACACTTGGCACTATCTGCCTGTACTTCGACCGCACTTTTCAAGACTTCCAAAGCATCGCAGGCCAGAAGTTTTGCAGCTTCATTCCCGCGAAATTTCGTGCATAGATGCGCGGCGCAATAGCCGGGCGCGATCCCGAAAACGGCGTTTTCGGACCAGATCGCGTTCAAGCAAATCCCTTCGAGCAGACGGCCTTGTTTCCGCAGTGCCGGACAAGGTTTGATCTTCCAAAATTACTGCCACCGATAGCGAGGAAATGATGGTCAATCGTATGCAGTTCTACATCGACGGCGCTTGGGTCGATCCCGCCGTCAAAAAGACGGTGCCGGTCGTCAATCCGGCGACGGAAGAGACCATGTACGACGTGGCTGTCGGCTCGAAAGCCGACGTGGACAAGGCTGTCGCCGCCGCCCGCCGAGCTTTCGAGACCTTCTCAGTGACAACTCGCGAAGAGCGCGTCGCGCTGCTTGCCAAGATCATCGAAGTCTACAAGAGCCGTATGAAGGACATCGGCGCCGCCGTCTCCGACGAGATGGGCGCACCGCTGCCGATGGCCGAGAAGCTGCAGGCCGGAGCTGGTCTGGGTCATATCGCCTCAACCCTCGATGTTCTGAAGAACTATCACTTCGAGGAAACCATCGGCTCAGCCGTTGTGGTGCGCGAACCGGTCGGCGTCATCGGCATGATCACGCCGTGGAACTGGCCGCTGAACCAGATCGCCTGCAAGGTTGCGCCTGCGCTCGCAGCCGGCTGCACCATGATCCTGAAGCCATCGGAATTCACTCCGTCGTCGGCGTTGATCTTCGCCGAAATTCTGCATGAAGCTGGCGTGCCGAAGGGTGTGTTCAACCTCATCAACGGCCTCGGCCTCGATGTCGGCGCCGTGATGAGCGAACATCCGGGCATCGACATGATCTCGTTCACCGGCTCGACCCGCGCCGGCATCGACGTCGCCAAGCGCGCCGCCAACACCGTGAAGCGCGTCAGCCAGGAACTCGGCGGCAAGTCGCCGAACGTGATCCTCGAAGACGCCGACTTCAACAAGGCCGTCGCCGGCGGCGTCATGCACATGTTCAACAACTCGGGACAGTCGTGCAACGCGCCGTCGCGCATGATCGTGCCACTGACGAAGATGAAGGACGTTGCGGCGATCGCGAAGTCCATCGCCGACAAGACCAAGGCGGGCGATCCGCGCGGCGAAGGCACCACCATCGGCCCGGTCGTGAACCGCACGCAGTGGGACAAGATCCAGGCGCTGATCCAGAAGGGCATCGACGAAGGCGCGACGCTGGTCGCCGGCGGCCCCGGTTTGCCGGAAGGCGTCAACAAGGGCTTCTACGTGCGCCCGACCATCTTCGC
>JAKFUP010000076.1 GCA_021732625.1 Hyphomicrobiales bacterium | reverse complement strand
GAATCGATCGCAGCGACCGGCGCAAATCACAAGCGCCTGCAGCTTATCGGCACGGGCCTGTGGGACAATCCGGCAGTGTTCGGCTATGCACCGTTGCAGGGCGGTCTGTATGCTGCGCCGGACGCGGCAGGCTATCGCGCCTTCGCCAATCGCTATCGCGCGAAGTTCGGCCGCGATCCGGTTCGCACCGCAACGCTTGCTTATGATGCGGTGGCGCTGGTCGCAGCTTTGGCCAAGACACAGGGCGGACAACGCTTTGCGCCTGAAACGCTCACCAATTCATCGGGCTTTGCCGGGATCGACGGGCTGTTTCGCTTTAAGGCCGACGGCACCAACGATCGCGGTCTTGCGGTGTTGCGGGTGGCTGCTGGCGGCGGCCAGCTTGTAGCGGGTTCGCCGAAGAGTTTTGGAGCCTGATCCAGAAAAGCGGGTACCGGTTTTCCGACAAGATCGTCCTCAAAGAAAAAATCTAAGCCGCTAGATCGGCAACCACGGCGTCGAGCACCGGAAAGCCTTCCTGCGTCACGCGCAATCTTCCGCTTGGGTCGATTGTGATAGCGCCTTCGTCACGCAGGAACGCAATGCGGATCGGATCGAGTGGGCGTCCTGCCAGCATCGCGTAGCGCTGCGGATCGATGCCTTCCGCCAGCCGAAGTCCCATCAACAAGAATTCGTCGGCGCGCTCCTCGCTGTTGAGTGTCTCGTCGGTGACGATGCCGTGGCCGTGGCCTTCGACACGCATCAGCCACGTTTCCGGACGTTTTTCGGTCGCGAGCGCGTGGCGCACGCCGTCGATGTCCAGCCGTCCGTGTGCGCCGGGGCCGACGCCGGCATATTCATCGCCGCGCCAATAGACGAGGTTGTGCCGGCACTCCGCGCCCGGCCGGGCGTGATTTGAAATCTCGTAGGACGGCAGGCCGAATTTCGAGCAGATATCCTGCGTGACATCATAGAGCGCGCGCGCATTGGCCTCGTCGGGAATTTTCAGCTTACCTGCGGCGTGCAGGCCAAAGAACGGCGTCTCTGGCTCGATGGTGAGTTGATACAGCGACAGATGCTCGGCGGCATGATCGATCGCCTGCTTCAATTCATCCGCCCACATCTGTGGCGTTTGATCGGGCCGCGCGTAGATCAAATCGAATGAATAACGGTCGAACGCGGCGCGCGCGATCGCGACCGCATCGAGCGCCTCTTTCGCCGTATGCAAACGCCCGAGCGATTTCAGCGACGCATCGTCGAGCGCCTGCACGCCAAGAGACACACGATTGACCCCGGCCGCGCGATAGCCGTGAAACCGTTCGGCCTCGACGCTGGTGGGATTGGCTTCGAGCGTGACTTCGACATCGCGTGCGACGTTCCAGTGCTTGCCGATCGCGTCCAAAATAGCGCCGACGGTCTGCGGTTTCATCAAAGATGGGGTTCCGCCGCCGAGGAAGACCGATGAGACGGCGCGATCGAACGTCAGCGAAGCGGCGTGCTTGATCTCCTGCACGAAGGCGCTGACATAGCGCTCTTCGTCGATCGCGGCGTGGCGGACGTGACTGTTGAAGTCGCAATACGGGCACTTCGACAGGCAGAACGGCCAGTGCACGTAGACGCCGAATGCGGACGAAGTGTTTGCTGGCTGCTCAGCGTTGGTCAAGACAGATCTCCGCGAGCTTGACGAACGCGCGGGCACGATGCGACAGGCCCATGCCGCGTGGCGGGAGGCCATGCTTTTCATCGCTGGTCATCTCGCCGAACGTGCGCGTATGGCCATCAGGTAAAAACGCCGGATCGTAACCGAAACCTGCGGTGCCGCGCGGCGGCCAGACCAGCGTGCCATCGACCCGCGCTTCGACTTCTTCGAGATGCCCGTCCGGCCACGCCACGCACAGCGCCGAGACGAAGTGCGCCTTGCGTCGATCTTCCGTCGTCGCATCGCGCTCCTGCAACAGGCGTTCGATCCTTGCCATCGCGGTGTTGAAGTCCTTGGTGTCGCCGGCCCAGCGTGCCGAATAGATACCCGGTTGTCCGCCGAGTGCATCGACAACCAGTCCTGAGTCATCTGCAAATGCGGGAAGCTTCGCAACCTCCGCGGCGGCGACGGCCTTGATGCGTGCATTGGCCTTGAACGTGTCGCCGGTTTCGTCAGGTTCGCCGAGCCCAAGCTCACCTGCCGACACCGCAGCGATGCCATAGGGCGCCAGCAGCTCGCGCATTTCCGCAAGCTTGCCGGAATTGTGGGTGGCGATCACGAGACGCTCCGTGATTCGGCGATGCATGCGTTAGCCTATTCCAAAGCGCTCATTGCGCAACGTGCGATCAGGCGACTGCGATCTTCTGCAATTCGACCAGCCGGCTCACGCCCTTCTTCGCCAGCGCCATCAGCGCCAGGAACTCGTCCTGCGTGAACGGTGTCTTCTCGGCGGTTCCCTGCACCTCGACAATGCGGCCGTCGCCGGTCATGACGAAGTTGGCGTCGGTTTCGGCTTCGGAGTCTTCGGCGTAATCGAGATCGAGCACCGGGGTGCCGTTGTAGATGCCGCAGGAAATTGCGGCGACGTTGTCGCGCATGATGTCGTTGATGTTATTGCGCAGCATGTTGCGCGCTTTCATCCAGTTCAGGCAGTCGGTGAGTGCGACCCATGCCCCGGTGATCGACGCGGTACGGGTGCCGCCATCCGCCTGCAGCACGTCACAGTCGACTGTGATCTGGCGTTCGCCGAGCGCTTCGAGGTTGACCGTGGAGCGCAGCGAACGGCCGATCAGGCGCTGGATTTCGACGGTGCGGCCACCCTGCTTGCCGGCAGACGCCTCACGGCGGGTGCGTTCATGCGTGGCGCGCGGCAGCATGCCGTATTCGGCAGTAACCCAGCCGCGGCCCTGACCCTTGAGCCATGGCGGCAGACGTTCTTCGAGCGTGGCGGTCACCAGCACATGGGTGTCGCCGAATTTCACCAGGCAAGAGCCCTCGGCGTATTTCACCACGCCGCGTTCGAGCGAAACGGGGCGCAACTCATCTGGCGCGCGACGGCTGGGCCGCATGGCGGATACTCCGGACGTGAGGGGATCGGTATCAATTCGCCCGCTTGTAGGGGCGGATACCCGTTCCGGCAAGGGGCGGAACCGCCCGTCAAAAGGCGCTTGTTTCTGCAGCCAAGATAGCCAAATCTGAATGGCAGCGGATAAATCGATCCGCTCGGGAGCTTGCGTTGGCCCATCACGAACCGACCGGTCATCTGATCACGCCCCGCACAGGGCTGGCGCAGCTCAACGAACGCACGCGGGATATTTTCCGGCAAATTGTCGACAGTTATCTCGCGACCGGCGAGCCTGTCGGCTCCCGCAATATTTCGCGCCTCATCACCATGCCGCTGTCACCGGCGTCGGTGCGCAACGTAATGTCGGACCTTGAGCAGCTTGGCTTGATCTATGCGCCGCATACGTCCGCCGGACGGTTGCCGACCGAGCTTGGTCTGCGTTTTTTTGTCGATTCGCTGATGCAGGTCGGCGAACTTACCGACGTGCAGCGCAAGACCATCGAGACCCAGCTCGCGACCGTCGGCAAGGGGCAATCGGTCGAGGCCGCACTCGGCGAAGCATTGGCGCGGCTGTCGGGACTGACGCGCGCGGCGGCTGTCGTCACCACAGCAAAGGCGAACGTGCGGCTGAAGCACATCGAGTTCGTGCGGCTTGAACCAGAGAAAGCGCTGGTGGTGCTGGTCTCCGAGGACGGTCAGGTCGAGAACCGCGTGTTGCCGTTGCCGCCGGGCGTTCCGTCGTCGGCGCTGGTCGAAGCCTCGAATTTTCTCAATTCGCGGATACGCGGCCGAACACTTGCCGAAGCGCGCCTCGAACTCGAAGACGTGCTGGCCCAAAATCGCGTGCAACTCGACGAGCTCACACAGAAGGTGGTGGCGGCGGGACTGGCGAGCTGGTCCGGCGGCGCCACCGACGAGCGTCAACTGATTGTGCGCGGTCAAGCCAACCTGCTCGAAGATCTGCACGCTCTGGAAGACCTCGAACGCGTGCGGCTCCTGTTCGACGATCTCGAAACCAAGCGCGGTGTGATCGATCTGCTCGGCCGCGCCGAGCAGGCGGATGGCGTGCGCATCTTCATCGGCTCGGAGAACAAGCTGTTCTCGCTATCCGGCTCCTCGACCATCATCGCGCCCTATCGCGATGGCGCGGGTCATATCGTCGGCGTGCTTGGCGTGATCGGTCCAACGCGGTTGAACTACGCACGGGTGATCCCGACAGTGGATTATGCCGCGCGCATGGTCACGCAGCTACTTGGCGGACAGGGCGTATAGGCATGAATCCTTCAGCCGAGACCAAGTGGAACCTTGATTTTCGGGCTTGAAACCCTGATATCCCCTCCAGCAACCATCCTTGAGTACGGGACTGAGCAATGACCGAATCGAACGGGCAAAAGGACGGCCTTGAAACGGCGGCGCCGCAGGGCGACCCGCAAGAGTCCAGGCCTCGGATGTCGAAGCCCTACATTATGCCGGACGATCCGGAAGAAGGATCGGTCGAGGCGTTGGCAAAGGAACTCGCCGACGCGCGCGACAGGACGCTGCGCACGCTTGCCGAGATGGAAAACCTGCGCAAGCGGACAACAAAGGAAGTCGCCGACGCGCGCACCTACGGCATCACTGGCTTTGCCCGCGACGTGCTCGACATTGCCGACAATCTTCAACGCACGCTCGATGCCGTGTCAGCGGAAGCCAGAGCCGCTGCCGATCCGGGACTCAAGGCGCTGATCGAAGGCGTCGAGATCACCGAACGGTCGCTGCTCGGCACATTGGAAAAGAACGGCGTCAAGAAATTCGATCCGATCGGCGAGAAATTCGATCCGAATTTCCAGCAGGCGATGTTCGAGATTCCGGATTCGTCTGTCGCGCCCGGCACCGTGGTACAGGTTGTGCAGGCTGGCTACACCATCGGCGAGCGCGTGCTGCGCCCGGCGCTGGTCGGCATCGCGAAGAAAATGCCGGCCGCTTAAGCCGCGATCTCTTAGGCGGCAACATCGCCGGACTGAATGCGCTTCACGCCGGCCTTGGTCATGTCTTTCCACGCTTTGGCTAGCGAGCCTTGCGTGTCGATGCCGCGGCACGCATCTTCGATCACATAAGTCTCAAAACCGGCTTTGCGCGCATCCATGGCAGTCCACGCCACGCAGAAGTCAGTCGCAAGTCCTGCGACGAATACGCGCTTCATCTTGCGCGCCTTCAGATAGCCGGCGAGACCGGTTGAGGTCTTGCCGTCGGCTTCCGTGAAGGCCGAGTAGCTATCGACGTCCTTGTGAAAACCTTTCCGGATCACAAGCTGCGCGTGCGGAATCGACAGGTCTTTCGAAAGGCCCGCGCCGTCGCTGCCCTGAACGCAATGGTCCGGCCACAGCACCTGTTTGCCGTAGGCGAGATCGATGGTCTCGAATGGCTTCTTGCCAGCGTGTGTCGATGCGAACGAGATATGACCTGCGGTGTGCCAGTCCTGCGTCATCACCACGTTGGTGAAGTTTTTCGCGAGCCCGTTGATGATCGGCACGACCTTGTCGCCATCCTTCACCGCGAGACTTCCACCGGGAAGGAAGCAGTTCTGTACATCGACGACAATCAAAACCGTGTCATCGGCGATCGTCACTTTTCCTGCTGCGGCAGCTGCGTTCATGAACCCGTCTCCTGCGAATCGGACAACGGCGATGGTGCCAATCCCGCAAATTAGTTGTCGCCGGCCGAGCATGATCGGTCTCCGTGATTGTGAACTTGCATCAGCAAATCACGTCCGTTGCAAATGACAATGCAAAGTCTTGGCTGAGTCTTGGCTGAAGTTTTGGCTGAAGTTTTGGCAGTCTGCTCGAATCTGGCTGCCTGACTTTAGCGCGACTCGATTCCATCGCGCACGGCGCGAAAGCGCGGAAAGGCTTTCGCCCAATCGTCTTTTTTGGAAATCGCGAGAATGCGCAGCGTTACGCCGCCGCCAAAGCGCAACCATTGCACAAGCTGCACCGGCGTTTCATCCTTGCCCACGGTTGCGTCCACGCGAGTCTCGAAACCGGGCGCGCTGTCAATCCGCACCGGCTCGGATGATGTAATGCGTCCGTTGTTGAGACCCGGCACAACCGCAACTGCCTGCCGTGCGAAGCGACCGCGTTCGTCCGGTGCTCCGGGTGCCGCCGGGACCAGGGACACCAGCATATACGGCGCGCCGGTTTCGGCGTCTTTTTGATCGCTGTCGTCGGACAACAGGATTGCAGACCCGATCACGACTGTCCGCACGGTTTTGAAGTTGCTGAGTTCGTTCATCTTGAACGGCAGCAGGGCCAGTTGCTCGTCGGTCGGGACCACCTTACGGAGCGAAACCGACGACAGGAACGTGCGAATTGCTTCGTCGGGATAAGCCTTGCTTGCGGCGTCGGTCACCTGAACGGCGACATAACCTGAGAAGGTCTCGCCCGAGACGATCAGGGAATAGAGCCGGACACCTGTCTCGGCATTCTTGGCAGTTTCGGAGGTGACGTAGCCCGGTCCTGCCGCAGTCTGGATCGGATCGATCTTTGGCGACTTGCCCGGCTGCAACCCAGCCTTCTGCGCTTCTTCAACAGCTTTGAAAGCAGCGATCGGGAGTTCACCGACGATGACCTTGACGCCCTCATCGGCCGACAGAAATCCGGTGAATTCCCTGGACAGGGTCAGGCCACCGGATGGAATGAGGCCGACGCGAACGCCCGCCGGGTAAACCGGATCGGCCGCGCGGGCGGGATACGCCGCGAATGCAACTATGAACAAAGCGAGGAGGCGGGCGATCAGGGTCATATGAGCTTCCTCGAAGGGTAATGCGGCGGTAGGATGGTTGGGAGCGGAGATAGAGCGTCGCGGTCCAAGACGTTAACCGTACCACTCTCGACGGCCGCTCCTGCAATCATGCAAGTGCATGATGTATTGCGTCAGCCGTCAGCGCATCAAAGTGCTCGCGCAGCGGCACTTTTCGTCATCCTGTTAGCAATCAAGTCCTTGCAGCCCAAGCCCTCACTCCTATATGAGGCTCAACGTCGCCGTATCGCGAACAATTGAACACGTCGCTTCACGTCGCTGAATTCATATCGAACGCTCATCGAACAATTGGGGGTTCGGATCGGGATGCCACCAGGGGCCCGGCCAACCTGCCGCAAGCAAAGGAATTTGGACCATGGGTAAGGTCATCGGAATCGATCTCGGCACCACGAATTCGTGCGTCGCCGTCATGGACGGAAAATCGCCGAAAGTCATCGAGAACGCCGAGGGCATGCGCACCACGCCCTCGATCGTCGCTTTCAGCGACGACGGCGAGCGATTGATCGGCCAACCGGCCAAGCGCCAGGCGGTCACCAATCCCGAGAAGACCATTTTCGCGGTGAAGCGGCTGATCGGCCGCCGCTACGACGACCCGATGGTCGAGAAAGACAAGAAGCTCGTCCCTTACAAGATCGCCAAGGCATCGAATGGCGATGCGTGGGTCGAGGCCGATGGCCAGACCTATTCGCCGTCGCAGGTGTCAGCCTTCATTCTGCAGAAGATGAAGGAAACCGCCGAAGCTCATCTCGGCCAGAAGGTCGATCAGGCGGTCATCACCGTTCCCGCATACTTCAACGACGCGCAGCGTCAGGCCACCAAGGACGCCGGCAAGATCGCCGGCCTTGAAGTGCTGCGCATCATCAACGAGCCGACCGCGGCTGCGCTGGCTTACGGCCTCGACAAATCCAAGGCCGGCACCATCGCGGTGTACGACCTCGGCGGCGGTACTTTCGACGTCTCGATTCTCGAGATCGGCGACGGCGTGTTCGAAGTGAAATCCACCAACGGCGACACGTTCCTGGGCGGCGAAGACTTTGACATGCGTCTCGTCAGCTATCTGGCCGATGAATTCCAGAAAGAGCAGGGCATCAACCTGCGCAATGACAAGCTCGCCTTGCAGCGCCTGAAAGAGGCTGCCGAAAAGGCAAAGATCGAATTGTCGTCGACGACCCAGACCGAAATCAACCTGCCGTTCATCACGGCGGATGCGTCCGGCCCGAAACATCTCACCATGAAACTGACCCGCGCGAAGTTCGAAGCGCTGGTCGACGATCTCGTGCAGAAGACGGTCGAGCCCTGCCGCAAGGCTTTGAAGGACGCCGGTCTCACCGCCGGTGAAGTCGGCGAAGTGGTGCTGGTCGGCGGTATGTCGCGCATGCCGAAGGTCCAGGAAGTGGTGAAGCAGTTGTTCGGCAAGGAGCCGCACAAGGGCGTCAACCCGGATGAAGTCGTCGCTATCGGCGCCGCGATTCAGGCCGGCGTGCTGCAGGGCGACGTCAAGGACGTGCTGTTGCTCGACGTGACGCCGCTGTCGCTCGGCATCGAGACGCTGGGCGGCGTTTTCACCCGCATCATCGATCGCAACACCACGATCCCGACCAAGAAGAGCCAGGTGTTCTCGACCGCCGAGGACAACCAGAATGCGGTGACCATTCGCGTGTTCCAGGGTGAGCGCGAGATGGCGGCCGACAACAAGATTCTGGGCCAGTTCGATTTGATGGGCATTCCGCCGTCGCCGCGCGGCATGCCGCAGATCGAAGTGACGTTCGACATCGACGCCAACGGCATCGTCAACGTGTCCGCCAAGGACAAGGCGACGAGCAAGGAACAGCAGATCCGCATTCAGGCATCTGGCGGTTTGTCGGAGAGCGACATCGAGAAGATGGTCAAGGAGGCGGAAGCCAACGCGGCCGACGACAAGAAGCGCCGCGAGGCGGTCGACGCCAAGAACCATGCCGACGCGCTGGTGCATTCCACCGAGAAGGCGCTGGCCGAGCACGGCTCAAAGGTCGGCGAGCCCGAGCGTCGCGCCATCGAGGATGCCGTCAGCGATCTGAAGGAAGCGCTGAAGGGCGACGATGCCGAAGCGATCAAGACAAAGACCAACACGCTGGCGCAGGCGTCGATGAAGCTCGGCGAGGCGATGTACACGCAGCAGGCCGAGGCGGATGCCAAGCGCGATGCTGCAAAGGACGACGTGGTCGACGCGGAGTTCACCGAAGTCGACGACGACAAGGACAAGAAGAAGTCGGCTTAA
>JAKFUP010000227.1 GCA_021732625.1 Hyphomicrobiales bacterium | reverse complement strand
GCTATGAGGAAATCCTCACCGATCCGTCCTACGCCGGGCAGCTCATCACTTTCACCTTCCCGCACATCGGCAACGTCGGCACCAACGACGAAGACATCGAGACGGTGAACATGGCCGCGACGCCGGGCGCGCGCGGCGTGATCCTGCGCAGTTCTATCACAGACCCCTCGAACTATCGCGCGGCAAAGCATCTCGACCAGTGGCTGAAGGCGCGCGGCATCGTCGGACTGTCGGGCATCGACACACGCGCGCTGACAGCGCTGATCCGCACCAAGGGCATGCCCAACGCCGTGATCGCGCATGCGCGCGACGGCAAGTTCGATCTGGAAGCATTGAAGAAGGAAGCGCGCGAGTGGCCAGGCCTCGAGGGCATGGACCTCGTGCCGATGGTGACCAGCGGACAACGCTTCACCTGGGACGAAACGCCGTGGGCGTGGGGCGAAGGTTTCGGCCGCCAGACTGCGCCCGAGTTCAACGTCGTCGCGATCGACTACGGCATCAAGCGCAACATCCTGCGCCTGCTCGCGGGTGAAGGCTGCAAGATCACGGTGGTGCCTGCGACCACATCCGCCGACGACATTCTGGCGATGAAACCGGACGGCGTGTTTCTTTCCAATGGCCCCGGCGATCCGGCGGAGACCGGCAAGTATGCCGTGCCGGTGATCAAGAAAGTCATCGAGTCCGGCACGCCGACCTTTGGCATCTGTCTCGGTCACCAGATGCTCGGCCTCGCGGTCGGCGCCAAGACCAAGAAGATGCATCAGGGCCACCACGGCGCCAATCATCCGGTCAAGGACGAAACCACCGGCAAGGTCGAGATCACCTCGATGAACCACGGCTTCGCGGTGGACGAAACCACGCTGCCGAAGCACGCGACGCAGACGCACATTTCGCTGTTCGATGGATCGAACTGCGGCATGGCGCTGACCGACAAGCCTGTGTTCTCGGTGCAGTATCACCCGGAAGCCTCGCCCGGCCCGCGCGACTCGCACTACCTGTTCACGCGCTTTGCCGATTTGATGCGGGCGAAGAAGCAGGGGTAATTTAATACGCTTTCATTTTCGTCATGGCCGGGCTTGTCCCGGCCATCCACGTCTCCGTGCATTGCTCGTCGGCAAAGACGTGGATGCCCGCGACAAGCGCGGGCATGACAGCAAAAATTTTCCGACTGCCCTAACATGACGTATCCTCGCTCCCGATGTCCGATGTGTGCTATCTGCAGACGTAGACAGCTGGGGTATCCTCCATGAACGACATCATCCGCATCAAGCGCTTCGTGGCGCGGCCGGTCATCGCGCCGATGAAGATGCCGCTGCAGACCAGCTCTGGGCCGGTCGGCTCCGCGCTGCTGGTGCTGGTCGATTGCGAAACCGGGCAAGGCGTGCGCGGCCACGCTTACGTTTTTGCCTACACGCCCCTGGCGCTCAAGGCGCTGACAGAGATGGTCCGCGCGATGTCGGAACTGCTGACCGGCGACGAACTGATCCCGTACGAGATCGAACGCAAGCTGACGCAGAAATTCGCCCTGCTCGGCCTCGCCGGCATCCAGCGGATCGCGCAGTCGGCGATCGACATGGCGGCGTGGGACGCACTGGCTCGCGCACGCAATCTCCCTTTGGCTCGTCTGCTGGGCGGCGTGCCGAAACCGATCCGCGCCTACAATTCCAAGGGGCTCGGGATCATGCCGGCCGAGGCCGCAGCCGACGAAGCGCGAAAGCTGATCGGCGAAGGCTTTCAGGCGACTAAAATCCGCATCGGCCGCGCGGATGCGAACGACGATCTGAAAACCGTGCGCGCGGTGCGCAAGGCGGTCGGCGACAGCGTGACGCTGATGAGCGACTACAATCAGTCGCTGACAGTGACCGACGCGATCCGCCGCTGCCAGATGCTCGACGGCGAAGGCCTGAGCTGGATCGAGGAGCCAACCCGGCACGACGATTATGAAGGATGTGCACGCATCGCAGATCTTATCCGCACGCCGATCCAGATTGGCGAAAATTTCGACAGCGCATTCGCGATGCGGACCTCGCTCGCGCACAACGCCAGCGACCTTGTGATGCCCGACGTGCAGCGCATCGGCGGCGTCACCGGCTGGATGCGCGCGGCGACGCTGGCGCATGCGGCCGGGATCGAGATGTCGACGCATCTGTTCGCGGAGGTCAGCGCGCATCTGATGTGCGTGACGCCGACCGCGCACTGGCTGGAATATGTCGATTGGGCCGACGCGGTGCTGCAGGAGCCGCTGAAAATCAAGGACGGCCACGTGCTAACGAGCGAACAGCCGGGCAGTGGCATTCAGTGGGACGAGAAGGCGGTCGCGAAGTATCTCGCTTAAGGCCTCTCCGTCACTCCGCGCCGTTGCGCGCCATCAGGTCGCGCCGCACGGCTTTCAGGATTTCATCGGACAGCGCCGGATCGGACGCCGCCGCGCGCGCCATCACGATCGCGCCCATCATCGCCGCGACATTGGCGATCGCGGCTTCGCGGCCGGATGCATTCCGCTGCGCGGGACTGGCCTTCTCCGCCTCCGCGATCAGGCCTGCGACACCGCGGGCCACTGTTTCACGCAGCTTCTTGCCGCCGCGCGCCGCTTCCGGCCCAAGTGAGGTGATCGAGCAACCAATGCCCGGATTGTCGCGATGACTGCGCGAGACGTAGGATCGGATCAACTGGTTCAGCGCATCTGCGCCTTCCTTGCCGTCGATCAGCTTGCTCCATTCGTCCTTCGACACGTTCAACGCCCGCTCCAGCGCCGCCGCCGCGAGTTCGTCCTTTGACTTGAAATGACTGTAGACACCGCCATGCGTCACGCCTGCGGCCTTGGCGAGGGCATCGACGCCGACGCCCTCGATGCCCTGCTCACGCAAGATTTTTGCTGCCGCATCGACAATGCGGGCACGATTTTTCTCAGCATCAGCTTTCGATATGCGCATCGCGAAACCCACACCTGCGCGGTACTCGCTGGACAGCGCACCGCCAATTCATTACGATCGTAATTATAACAACTCTATGAAGGATCGCAAGCCATGAACGCGCCCGTTAGCCCGCCGGCCGAATTTGGCGTGACGCCGCTGCAGACGATAGCGTCCATGACCGGCATCGATTTTATCCAGGCGATGCTGGCCGGCAAGCTGCCCGCGCCGCCGATCATGCGCACCATGGGCTTTACGCTGGGCAAGGCCGAGAAGGGCTCGGTCGAATTCCAGGCCATACCATCGTTCGAGCATTACAATCCGATCGGCTCGGTGCACGGCGGCTATTTCGCGACGCTGCTCGATTCGGCGATGGGGTGCGCGGTGCATACGGTGCTGCCCGCAGGTGTTGGCTACACCACGCTCGAATTCAAAGTGAGTTTCGTTCGCGGCATGACGGTCGATACCGGCCCGGTGCGCGCCATCGGCACCGTGATGAACGCCGGCCGCCGCACCGCGCTGGCTGAAGCCAAAATTATTGACATGAAAGATCGCCTGATCGCGCACGCGACGACGACGTGTCTCGTCTTCGATCTTCCGACGGGCTCGCCGGCAAAAGAATAACTGGCATCACAGCCAGTAAGCACACCTCGCAAGACGTCGCTCCCTCGCGTCTCGCACCAACGCCCGCCTTCCGGCGGGCGTTTTTTTGACTATGGACGAAAGCCTCGGACGATCCAGACGAAGATGAGGCAGAGCACCAGGGTCACACCAATCGGCAGCAGAAGCACGAGCAGCAATACCAGCCAGTCGGCGCCTGTGACACCAAACTGGCGCGCCAAGCCGACGATGGTCTGAAACGATGCATAGGCAAACCAGCCGACAACGAGCCCCCAGAATATGGAGACCACCAGCCAGAAGCGAAAAAATCCTCTGCTCCAGTTCATCGCGACGTTCCGCGTGGGTAGGACCGGAAAGTCATGAACGACTATCTCGCGTTGTCGCCTTCTTCGCGGCTGGCCTCGAACAGGAACCAGGTGCGCCGCTCCGTGGCGTCGATGAAGTTTTCCAGAATGCTGGTGGTGGCTGAATCGTTGTGCTTGTCGGCGACCTCGCGCGCGTCGCGCATGTTCGCCGTCATCTTCTTGTTGTCTTCCATCAGTTCGCGCAGCATTTCGCGCGGCGGCACATAAGCATCATCATTGTCCTCGATGGTCTGCAGCTTGGCAACGTGCCCGATCGAGCGCAGCGTGGTGCCGCCGATCTTGCGCACGCGCTCGGCGATTTCGTCGATCGAGCCAAAGATCGCATCGGCGTGCTCGTCCAGCATCAGGTGATAATCGCGGAAATGCCGGCCGCTGACATGCCAGTGGAAATTCTTGGTTTTCAGGTAGAGCGCGAAGGCATCGGCTACCAGCGGGTTGAGCGCGGCGGAAATGTCCTTGACGGCCTCATTGGAAAGATCCGTCGGCGTATCGAGCGCCGGGGCGACGGCTTGGGACTTTTTGGCGGGTTTGTTCACGGCTGACCTCCGGGTTACGCGATCAAGGTTGAGTGTTTGCAGGTTTTGAGGATTTTGCAGGTTGTTGAAGGCTAAAGCCTCTTGTTGCTTTAACGTGCAAATATAGCTTGGGTTCCACGGCGGAACCACCGCGAACGCCTTATCAGGCATGCTGGATCGGGGCGATGAACGACTGGATCGATTATTACGATTCGACCCATACGATTTATGTCAGCCGCGCGCACCGCGACGAGCATTTCAGGCTGATCGCTGACAATATCATCGGCTTCATCTCGTCGCCCGGTGCCGTCGTGCTCGATTATGCCTGCGGAGAAGCGCTGTTCGCGGCGAAAGTCGCCGATGCCTGCAACAAGCTCATTCTGGCCGAACCCGCGCCCGGCGTGCGCGGCCGTCTGGTGGCGCGGTTTTCGCCGAACATCAAAATCCGGGTTCGCGCGCTCGATGAGCTGAAGTATCTGGACGCCGGCTCGATCGACCTCGCTGTGATGATCTCGGTTGCGCAATATATGACGCCGAAAGAGTTTGGCGATGCGCTCGTGATGATGAAGCGGTTGTTGAAGCCGACAGGGCGGCTGGTGGTCGGCGATATTCTCGATCCAAACGTCGGCACCCTGCCCGACGTCATGACGCTGCTGCGCTTTGCATCCGCGCAAGGGTTTCTCAAGGACGCGCTGATCGGTTTGATCCGCACCGCGCTGTCAGACTATCGGACTGTGCGCCAGAAAGTCGGGCTGCAACGCTACAGCGAACACGACATGCTGGCGCTGCTGAGCGCCGCAGGTTTCGTCGCCACGCGCTCGCAGGTCAATGTCGGGCACAATCCGTCGCGGATGACGTTCGTGGCGCGGCACGCATTCGACCGAATGGGCGACTTGGCGCGCTAAATCAGAAGCTTCACGGCGCGTTAAGGTTAACATTGGCTGCGTTGATCCTTTGCTTCTCACGCTCTCGTTACCCGGTATCATGATGTTGGCCCAGTGGCGGAAGAATACGCGGGAGCTGTGCAAAGCTCCTCATCCTGGTTCAAGTCCAGGCTGGGTCTCCAAGGCGAATACATCCAGGATGATTCGCGGAAAATACTGACAAACTGAGCAAAAATGCCGGTTGATCAGTGGTTTTATACCCTTTTTTCCCCCTCCGATCTGGTCTAAAGACAGCCGCGCGCGAGGTCAGGCCCGCGCCTTGATAAAGGGACGCGCAACCGCGCGCCCTTTTTTTGTGCCCATTTTCCTGCCCGTGAGACTTGATGCCCAAACGCACAGACATATCGACGATCCTCATCATCGGCGCCGGCCCCATCGTGATCGGGCAGGCCTGCGAGTTCGACTATTCCGGCACCCAGGCGGTGAAGACCCTGAAAGAAGAGGGATACCGCATCGTTCTGGTGAATTCGAACCCGGCGACGATCATGACCGATCCGGAACTGGCGGATGCGACCTACATCGAGCCGATCACGCCGGAGATTGTTGCCAAAATCATCGAGAAAGAGCGCGGCGATCGGTCCAAGGGTTTCGCATTGCTACCGACCATGGGCGGTCAGACCGCGCTGAACTGCGCGCTGAGCCTGCGCCAACAAGGCACGCTCGATAAATTCGATGTCGAGATGATCGGGGCCACCGCCGACGCCATCGACAAGGCCGAAGATCGCCAGCTGTTCCGCGAAGCGATGACCAAGATCGGGCTGGAGACTCCAAGATCGCGGCTCGCCAATGCTTCGGCTTTGAAGAAGTCCTATCGCGACAAATATCACGCTGAAAAAGCCAAGCTGTCCGGCGACGCCCTCGCCGACATCGAACGCCAGTGGACGCTCGGCGAGAACGACCGGCGCAAGCGTTATCAGGAACATGCGCTCGGAGAAGCGCTGATGGCGCTGTCCGACATCGGTTTGCCCGCGATCATCCGCCCCTCGTTCACGATGGGCGGCACCGGCGGCGGCATCGCCTACAACAAGGAAGAGTTTCTCGACATCATCGAGCGCGGGCTCGATGCCTCGCCGACCACCGAGGTGCTGATCGAGGAAAGCGTGCTCGGCTGGAAAGAGTACGAGATGGAGGTTGTCCGCGACAAAAAGGACAACTGCATCATCGTCTGCTCGATCGAGAACCTCGATCCGATGGGCGTGCATACCGGCGATTCGATCACGGTGGCCCCTGCCCTGACGCTGACCGACAAGGAATATCAGATCATGCGCGACGCCTCGCTGGCGGTGCTGCGCGAGATCGGTGTCGAGACCGGCGGCTCCAACGTGCAGTTCGGCGTTAACCCGGCCGACGGCCGCATGGTCGTCATCGAAATGAATCCGCGCGTATCGCGCTCGTCGGCGCTGGCCTCGAAGGCGACCGGTTTTCCGATTGCGAAAGTCGCAGCGAAACTTGCCGTCGGCTACACGCTGGACGAAATCGCCAACGACATTACGGGCGGCGCGACGCCGGCGTCGTTCGAGCCGACCATCGATTACGTGGTCACCAAGATTCCCCGCTTTGCGTTCGAGAAATTCCCCGGCGCCAGTCAGACGCTCACCACGTCGATGAAGTCGGTCGGCGAAGTGATGGCGATCGGGCGCACGTTCCAGGAAAGCCTGCAGAAGGCGCTGCGGGGGCTTGAGACCGGCCTCACAGGTCTCGACGAGATCGAGATCGATGGCCTCGGCCAGGCCGACGACAAGAACGCGATCCGCGCCGCGCTCGGCACGCCGACGCCCAACCGCCTGCTGCAGGTCGCACAGGCGATGCGGCTCGGCTGGTCGAACGACGAGATATTCACCTCATGCAAGATCGATCCGTGGTTCCTGGCGCAGATGCGCGAGATCGTCGACATGGAAGCCAAGGTGCGCAGCCACGGCCTGCCCGGCCATGCGTTCGGCATGCGCACGCTGAAGGCGATGGGCTTCTCCGACGCGCGGCTCGCGGTGCTTGCCGGCAAAACGGAGGCCGAGGTCAAGACGTTGCGCCGTTCGCTCGGCGTGCGGCCAGTGTACAAGCGCATCGACACCTGCGCCGCCGAATTCGCATCGCCCACCGCCTACATGTACTCGACCTACGAGGCGCCGTTCGCCGGCCCCGTCGCGGACGAGAGCGCTCCGTCGGACCGCAAGAAGGTCGTCATTCTCGGCGGCGGTCCGAACCGCATCGGCCAGGGCATCGAGTTCGACTATTGCTGCTGTCACGCCTGCTTTGCGCTCAGCGACGCCGGGTATGAGACCATCATGGTCAACTGCAATCCGGAAACGGTCTCGACCGATTACGACACCGCCGATCGCCTTTACTTCGAGCCGCTCACAGCAGAGGACGTGCTTGAGATCATCGATACCGAGCGCAGCAACGGCACACTCCATGGCGTGATCGTGCAGTTCGGCGGTCAGACGCCGCTGAAACTCGCCCGCGCGCTGGAGGAAGCCAACGTACCGATCCTCGGCACCTCGCCCGACGCCATCGATCTTGCGGAAGACCGCGACCGCTTCAAGCGCGTCCTCGACAAGCTGCGGCTCAAGCAGCCCAAAAACGGAATCGCCTACTCGGTCGAGCAGGCGCGGCTGATCGCCGGCGAACTCGGCTATCCGCTGGTGGTGCGCCCGTCCTATGTGCTCGGCGGCCGCGCGATGCAGATCATCCGCGAGGACAACCAGCTCGGCGATTATCTGCTCGGCACGCTGCCGGAGCTGGTGCCTTCCGACGTCAAGGCGCGCTATCCGAACGACAAGACCGGCCAGATCAATACCGTGCTTGGCAAGAATCCGCTGCTGTTCGACCGCTATCTGTCGGACGCCACCGAGATCGACGTCGATTGCCTGTCCGACGGCAAGGACACCTTCATCGTCGGCATCATGGAGCACATCGAGGAAGCCGGCATTCACTCCGGCGATTCCGCCTGCTCGCTGCCGCCGCATTCTCTCGACAAGACCATGATCGCCGAACTCGAACGGCAGACACGCGAGCTGGCGCTCGGTCTCGACGTCGTCGGTCTGATGAACGTGCAATACGCCATCAAGGATGGCGACATTTATGTGCTGGAGGTCAATCCGCGCGCCTCGCGCACGGTGCCGTTCGTTGCCAAGGTGGTCGGCACACCGGTCGCCAAGATCGCAGCGCGCGTTATGGCCGGCGAGAAGCTCGCTGATTTCAAACTTGCGCCGCGCGACCTGAAACATGTCGGCGTCAAGGAATCGGTGTTCCCGTTCGCCCGCTTCCCCGGTGTCGATACGGTGCTCGGTCCGGAGATGAAATCGACCGGCGAGGTGATGGGTATCGATCGCTCGTTCGCGGTGGCCTTCGCCAAGAGCCAGCTCGGCGGCGGTACGCGCGTGCCGCGCAAGGGAACGGTGTTCGTGTCGGTGCGCGAAGACGACAAGCACCGCATCATCGATGCGGTGAAGCTGCTGGCCTCCGTCGGCTTCAAAGTGATCGCGACGTCGGGCACCCAGCGCTTCCTCGCCGATCAGGGCGTGGCGACCGAAAAGGTCAACAAGGTGCTGGAAGGCCGGCCGCATATCGTGGACGCGATTACCAACGGCGATGTTCAGCTCGTCTTCAATACCACCGAGGGGCCGCAGGCATTGGCCGACAGCCGTTCGCTGCGGCGGGCTGCCCTCTTGCATAAGGTGCCGTACTACACCACTCTTTCCGGCGCAGTCGCGGCTGCGCAGGGGATCAAGGCCTACCTCGGCGGAGATCTCGAAGTCCGCACCTTGCAGAGCTATTTTGCCGAGCGGTGACGGCGAGGCCTGACAAGCCTCTGAGAATTAACAAAAAAACCGACCTCGCACGAGCTGGAACCAGCCGGTGGGCGGATGCGTTTGTGACGGGGTTTTGACCAGTTGAGACCCTCATGAGACTGTTATGATTGCAGCCAGCGATGGCTTGCGGATGCGAAGGACGGCGACGAC
>JAKFUP010000173.1 GCA_021732625.1 Hyphomicrobiales bacterium | reverse complement strand
ACCATGAATCAAATGCTCAGCGCAATAGGCACTGATCCGATTTGATCGGCAAAGCTGTTTCCCCTTTGCTGAAAAATGGTCTACAGCATCGAAGTGACTGAAGAGCGCGGTTCCGGCCGGGCTCTTGCGGGGTTTGCCCGTAATCGAACGATACATTGCACACATCATCTTGGAGAGCCGCCGTGGACGTTCAGGAAGTCAGGAAACTCGACGCCTATCTGAAAAAGGTGTTCGGCAATCCGAAAATCCGTGTCGTGCCGCGTCCGAAAAAGGACGACTCGGCGGAAGTCTACATCGGCGAGGAATTCATCGGCGTGCTGTTCGTCGATGACGAGGACGACGATCGCTCGTTCCAGTTCCAGATGGCGATTCTCGAAGAGGATCTCATCGACGCCGGCTGACGCGCGCGGTTAGTTGCCCGGTCCCCGGACCTGCACGATCAGCCGGTCGATTGCGCCTGCGGCCTCGCGCCAGTTCGACAGCCAGTTTCGCGGAAAGCGGAACGTCAGATCGGCGCCGTCGATCCGGCGTTCGCTGATGCAGATGCCGGGCGTTGCGGCATCGCGCGAGCAGCGTGCGAACAGCGCTGGCTTATCAGCAAAAAACAGATCCTCATTGGCGTAGGGCGATGCGTCGCGGAACGCGCGCATGCTGAGGCCGTCTGTGATCTGTGACTGTGCCGGATCGAGATAACGCGGATAGATCGTTCGTGCCCGCTCGTCAGGCGCGAGCGTGTTGTGATGCGCAGCGATCGACAGGAAGATGCGATCGATCGTTGGCGGATTCGCTTCCACCGAATCCACTGTCACCCTTTGTTTGACCGGTGCTTCCAGCGAGGGATAAACGAATCCGAGATCGACGCGCTCCTGCGGGCCGGTGCGCTTCTGGACTTTCACCCGGATCGCCTGCGTCGGCAGATTGAACAGCGTGTTGCCGATGGTGACGGGCAGGCGGCCCGGATCGCTGGCGGCTGACTGGGTATTCCATGTTGGCCATAGCAGATAGGCAACGATGGCAATCGCGATGACGCCGATCGTCGCCGACAGCAGTATGACCGGCCACGAATTGCGCTTGCGCGGCAGCGGTGGGCGGGTGCGAAGCGAGATCGAGGCGAGAAAGGCCATCGGCGACGGATTCCGGACAGGTCGAATCACTTGCGATTGTTACACGATCGCAAGGCGATGCGCTGATTGCGCGCGGGCAGGCTTGCGCGGTTAGCCATGCGTTTCGTTAGACAGCGCGGATCGTTGTTAACCTTTCCTTAAGGATGTTGTGGCGGCTGGCCGCGCAATTTGCGAAGCGTGATGGCGACAGTTTTGTTGCGTGCGTGATGCGAGTAGCCCAGATGTCCCCCGAAGCATTGAACTCCTTTATGATCCTGGCTCTCGGGTTCGCGCTCGCAGGCGCATTGACCAGCGCCTTTCAGGCGTGGGTCGAACAGCCCGCAGGTTTTGGCTTGTTGCAGCAGGAAGACATCTCGAAGAGCCTCGCTGCCGTCCCGTTCCTGGTCTTTGCCGCACCCTTCATCATCATGCGCAACACCCTGCGCGGCCGCCGCATCGAGCGCCGCCGTTTTGAATTCGTCATGATGGCCACCATCATCGCCGGATTCTGGAGCCTGATGTCCGGCACGTTTCTGGTGATGGCCTTGCGCGCGGTCGGGCTTCTCGCCTGATGGCATCCGTCATGGCCGGGCTTGTCCCGGCCATCCACGTCTTTTAAGTCTGATAAGCAGCAAGACGTAGATGCCCGGCATAAAGCCGGGCATGACGAAAGGTGCTTATGTAATGGCCATCTACGAACTCGACGGAAAATCCCCGCAGCTTCCCGCAGACGGACAATACTTCATCGCTGACAGCGCCGAGGTGATCGGCAACGTCCGCTTGAAAGCCAATGCGAGCGTGTGGTTCGGCTCGATTCTGCGCGGCGACAACGAACTGATCGAGATCGGCGAGGGGTCGAACGTCCAGGACGGTTGCGTGTTTCACACCGATCCGGGGTTTCCGCTGACTATCGGTGCCAACTGCACCGTCGGCCATAACGTCATCCTGCACGGCTGCACCATCGAGGATGGCGCGCTGATCGGCATGGGCGCGATCATCATGAACGGTGCGCGTATTGGCAAAGGCTGCGTCGTCGGCGCAGGCGCGATCATTACCGAAGGCAAGGAATTCGGCGACAACGCGCTTGTTGTCGGCGCACCGGCGAAAGCCATCCGCACGCTGACGCCAGAACAATCCAAAGCCCTGATGCGCGGCGCGCCGCATTACGTGAACAACAGCAGGCGCTTCAAGGCGGGGCTCAAAAGAATTGCCTGAACATGATCCACCGATGAATCGCCTCCTCAAGATGCTGCATGGCAAGACGCCGGCGATCGGCGTCATCGCAACGATTCCAGGCGTGCAGACCGCACGCATCCTGGCGCAGTCGCTCGATTTCATCATTATCGATCTCGAACACGGTCCAATCGATCTCAACATGGCGCACGCGATGGTGCTTGCGACCAGCGGCACGTCTTGCACGCCGCTGGTACGCATCGCCGACAATCAGCCGTGGCTCGCCAAGGCGCCGATGGATTGCGGCGCCATGGGCATCAACTTTCCGATGATCAACTCCGCCGCTGACGCGAAGCGCGCGGTTTCCAGTGTGCGTTATCCGCCGAAGGGCGAGCGGCAGTGGGGTCCGTTTCATGCGCCATTCGCTTGGGGCAAGAGCATGCCGGACTATATGGCTGTGGCGGACGACAACATGATCTGCATGATCACCATCGAACACGCGGATGCGGTGGCGCGGATCGACGAGATCATGGCGGTGCCGGGGATCGATATCGCAGTTATAGGCCCGGGCGATCTTGCGACGTCGATCGGCAAGCACGGCCGCGCCGATGATCCGGAAGCCGTTGCGCTGATGCAGCGGGCCGAGGCTGCGATCCTCAAAAGCGGCGTGCCGATCGGCGGCGCGGCGCGCACCGTCGAGCAGGCCAATGCAATGATCGACCGGGGCTACGGTCTGGTCGCCGTCGGCTTCGACTGGATGCTGCTTCAGCGTGGCATCGCCGCCAGCATCGACGGCATCAAGCGGCGCTGAAATTCAAGCCAGCTTTGTCTTTCGTCCTCTTGCGTGATCGTTGGCATTGCGCATTAGTATGATACTCCTCCGCCAATGGCGGCGGAGTATGTATTCCGCAGGTGGGCATTGTTCTGCGGTCATACGCGACGTGTAGAATGCGCAGCACAGGGGATAGCCATGATTGTTCTTGGCATGACAATTCAAGCTTTTATCCACACCGCCATCAGCGTCGTCGCGATCGTCGCCGGATTTCCTGTTCTCGCCGGATTGCTGAAGTCGCAGCGCTGCGAAGGCTGGACCTCGCTGTTTCTCATCATGACGGTGGCGACCAGCCTGACCGGCGTGGTTCTGCCCGCCGCGACGTTCACGCCTGCGCATGGCGTTGCCATTCTGGCGTTGCTGGTTCTGCTGTTCACGGTGCCCGCGAAGTATGTGTTCGATCTTCAGGGCACTTGGCGGCCGATCTACGTGATCGGTACTGTCATCTCGCTGTATCTCAACGTGTTCGTTCTGATCATCCAGTTGTTTGGCAAGGTGCCTGCGCTCAAAGCGCTGGCGCCGACGCAGTCCGAGCCGCCGTTCGCGATCGTGCAGGGCATCGCGCTGATTGCATTTATCGTTCTGGGTTATATGGCTACCCGCAAATTCCACCCGCGGCCCGTGATGATGGCATGAGTGCAGACGACAAAACTGGCAGCGGCGCGCCCGAAGATTCAAAGCTGACGACGACCAAGCGGCGCTGGGCGCAGGACCGCAAGTTCATCACCGGCCGTATCAGCCGCGCCGAGACCGAGCGGCTGCCGCCGGGTCAGCATCTGACCAAGGATTGGCCGGTGCTCGATCTCGGGCAGACGCCGAACGTGCCGCTACATCACTGGCGGCTCGATGTGACGGGTGCTGTGGATCATCCGGCAAGCTGGGACTGGCAGCAGTTTCTCAAACTGCCGCAGAGCAAGGAAACAACCGACATTCATTGCGTCACCACATGGTCGCGTTACGACAATGACTGGAAAGGCGTGCTGACCCACGATCTGCTCGATGCGGTGATGCCGAAGCCAGAAGCTAGCTTCGTGACGCTCACGAGCTATGACGGCTACACCACCAACGTCCCGATTGATGACTTTGCCGCGCCGAACGCGATGCTGGTGCACACGTGGCAAGGCAAGCCGCTGACGCGCGAACACGGCGGGCCGCTGCGTCTGGTGATTCCGCATCTGTATTTCTGGAAGAGCGCGAAGTGGATCCAGAAGATCGACTTCATGATCGCCGACAAGCCCGGCTTCTGGGAAGTGAACGGCTATCACAACCGCGGCGATCCGTGGGCCGAGCAGCGCTACTCGGACGATTAGGAGTTTTCTTCGTCATTGCGAGCGGAGCGAAGCAATCCAGTTCTTTCATTTGAAACTGGATTGCTTCGTCGCTGCGCTCCTCGCAATGACAAGCTCCGCCAGCCGAGAATAAACTCTGAATCGTCCCCACGAAAGAATCGCAGAGTCAGTTCCGGCATTCGCCACATACTCGCTGCGCGTATGGGTCCCCGCTTTCGCGGGGACGACGGTAGAGAGTTGGGCGACTGGTCTCCTGGACGACGGTTGCGCCGCAGCGACGAATGTCGCCGGTCAGCGCGACCTTGGCGTTGACCTGAACACAAGAGCGGGCCTAACCTCCATTTCGGAATTCCGAATTCCTAAAGGCTGTCATGATCCCGCTGGATACGTCCCCGAACCTGATCGATCAGGTCTATCAACGGCTTCTGCAGGGGATCATCGATCTCAGCCTGCCGCCGGGCCATCGGATTCGTCAGCATGAGCTGGCCGAGCAGCTTGGTGTTTCGCGCCAGCCGGTCAGCCACGCGCTGCATCTGTTGCATCGTCAAGGTCTGGTGATCGAAAGCGGCCGGAAGGGCTTTCAGGTCGCGCCGCTCGATCCGCTGCGCATCCGCCAGCTTTACGAGGTCCGCGGCGCACTCGATGCGCTGGCGGCACGTCTCGCTGCGCAACGCGCGCGACATGATGCGGCCGGCCGCAACGCGCTCGAAGCGGCGCTCGAAGCGGGGCGGAAGATATCGGCTCAGACCACATTAGCGACGCTGATCGATCTCGATGTGGATTTTCATCGCGCGATCTATCGCCTCGCCGGAAGCCCGGCGATCGAGGAAACGGTCGCGCCGCAATGGCCGCACATGCGCCGCTCGATGGCGAGCGTGCTCGAAGGCGATTATCGCGCCCGCGCATGGACCGAACATGAATCGATTGCGAAGCACATTCTGTCGGGCGAGGCCGCTGCTGCCGAAATGGCGGCGCAGGCGCACGCCCTGACAGCCGGACGAACCACCGAAGAACGCCTCAAGGCATCAAGCCAGGCGGCATAGAGCATGATTCCGAAAATGCCTGTCCCGGACTTGATCCGGGATGGGTACCGGTTTTCGGGTCAGATCATGCTCAACAACAAAAGGGAGAGACTGCGATGAAACTCACACAGGCGCAGATCGATAATTTTCACAAGGAAGGCTGGCTGTTCCTGCCCGAGCTGTTCACTTTGGAAGAAGTGTCCGTGCTGCGCAGCGAGGCCGAGGAAATCTACAAGGAGCAGCGCCCCGAAGTGTGGCGCGAGAAAAGCGGCGCGCCGCGCACCGCGTTTGCCGCGCATAAATACAACGAGGCGTTTCGCATTCTCGGCTCGCATCCGCGCATGATCGATCCGATCGAGCAATTGTTCGGTGAGCACGTCTACATGCACCAGTTCAAAATCAACGCGAAGTCGGCGTTCACCGGCGACGTCTGGCAATGGCATCAGGACTACGGCACCTGGAAGCGCGACGACGGCATGCTCGAGCCGCGCGCCATGAACATCGCGATCTTCATCGACGAGGTGATGCCGATCAATGGCCCGTTGATGCTGGTGCCGCGCAGCCAGAACGCCGGCGATCTGAAGGCCTCGCATGATCTTGCGACCACGTCCTATCCGCTGTGGACGCTGGATGAAGAGACCGTGACGCGGCTGGTGAACGATGGCGGCATCGTCGCGCCGACCGGCAAGCCCGGCGGCATGCTGATGTTCCACGGCAACCTGGTGCACGGCTCGGCCGGCAACATCACGCCGTATCCGCGCAAGATCGTGTACCTCACGCTAAACGCATGCTCGAATTACATCCGCACACCGACGCGGCCGGAGTTCATCGCGCATCAGGACTTCGCGCCGATCCAGACCGTGCCGGATGACGCGCTGGCGAAGCTGGCGCGGAATTATCAGCAGGCGGCGGAGTAAATTGACTCCCTCCCCCTGCAAGGGGGAGGGTTGGGGTGGGGGTCGCTTTCGCCGTGAACGAAATGCATTGACCCCCTCCCGATCACTTTGCGATCGACCTCCCCCTTTTAGGGGGAGGTGTAGCTCCCATGCAAGGACTGATCTTTCATGAATCTCTATCGTCTGTTGCAGGCACGGCATGAAGCCGGCAAGCCGGTTCGTGTCGCGCTCATTGGCGCCGGCAAGTTCGGCTCGATGTTTCTCTCGCAAGTCCCGCATACACCGGGGCTTGAAGTTTCGGTGATCGTCGATCTCGCGCCCGATCGCGCCAAGGAAGCCTGCCGCGCGGTCGGCTGGGATGACGCGCAGATCGCCAAAACAAAATTCACCGACGACGGTTCGGCCGCAAGCGGTAGCAACATCGATGTCGTTGTCGAAGCCACCGGCAATCCAGCAGTCGGCATCAAGCATGCGCGTGCCGCAATCAAGGCCGGCAAGCATATCGTCATGGTCAACGTGGAGGCCGACGTGCTGGCAGGCCCGCTGCTCGCCGACGAGGCCCGCAAGGCGGGCGTGGTCTATTCGCTGGCTTATGGCGATCAGCCGGCGCTCACCGCCGAGATCGTCGACTGGGCGCGCGCCACCGGGTTCAACGTGGTTGCCGCCGGCAAGGGCACAAAGTATCTGCCAATCTATCATGATGTGACGCCGGAAGGCGTGTGGGCGCATTACGGCCTCACGCCGCAGGAGGCGAAAGCTGCGGGCATGAATCCGCAGATGTTCAATTCATTTCTCGACGGCACGAAATCATCCATCGAAATGGCGGCGATCGCCAACGCCACCGGCCTCGATGTGCCCTCAAGCGGTCTGGCGTTTCCGCCCTGCGGCGTCGACGATTTGCCGCACGTTATGCGTCCGCGCCAGATGGGAGGCGTTCTCGAGAAAGCCGGACTTGTCGAAGTGGTGTCTTCGCTGGAGCGCGACAGCCGTCCGGTGTTTCGCGATTTGCGCTGGGGCGTCTACGCGGTGCTGGAAGCGCCGAACGATTACGCCGCCGCGTGCTTCAAACAATACGGTCTCAAGACCGACAGCACGGGCCGCTATGCGGCGATGTACAAGCCGTATCATCTGATCGGGTTAGAGCTGAACATCTCGATCCTGTCGGCAGCTTTGCGCAACGAGCCGACCGGGCAGCCTTATGAGTTTCGCGGCGATGTCGCAGCGGTTGCCAAGCGCAATCTGCGCGCCGGCGAAATGCTGGACGGCGAGGGCGGCTTCACGGTGTGGGGCAAGCTGATGCCGGCTGCGGAAAGTCTGCGCGAAGGCGCGCTGCCGATTGGCCTCGCGCACAGACTTAAACTGAAGAACGATATCGCCCACGGCAACGTGGTGCGCTGGGCCGATGTCGAGTTCAACGACAAGGACGAAACCATCGCGACACGCCGCACCATGGAAAAGACGTTCGGCAGAGTGGCGTGATGCGTTCTGCGGAATTTTTGATGAGGTCTATTTCGGTCGTGGCCAAATGGAAAAGGCCCTGACAGCGCCCGAAACTCGGTTGTCAGGCCCGGGGGATCAATGCATAAGACGGGCTCACTGCACGGGACATTAGTGTGAGCTTTTCTGACATTCGCGTCGGCATTGTGTGTCCGATGGCAAACGAACGAGCCAGCGCCGTCGCCTTCGTGAAAGAAGTGCTGGCGGTATGCGAACCGCTACAATTTAAATCGGTTACTTTTTTCGCCGTTCTCGATCGCGTTTCGAAAGACGGGACCCTCGATCTGCTGCGGGAACTCGCGGCGGCAGAGCCGCGGTTGCATGTGGTATGGGCGCCGGAGAACCGCTCGGTGGTCGATGCCTATGTCGCCGGGTATCGCGCGGCTCTGGCCGATAACGACTGGATTTTGGAGATCGATGCCGGATTCAGCCATCGGCCTGAGCAGATTCCGCAGTTTTTTCACCGCATGTCCGAGGGCTACGATTGCGTGTTCGGCACGCGGTTTTCGGATGGCGGATCGATCAGCGATAGTTCGCGCCGGCGCAAGTTGATCAGCCAGGGCGGAACATTGCTGTCCAATCTATTATTGCAGACCAGACTTCATGATCTGACGAGCGGCTTTCAACTCTTTACCCGCGACGCGCTGGCCGCCATTCTCGCGCGAGGAATCAAATCGCGCGGGCCATTCTTTCAGACCGAGATGAAAGCATATTGCCAGCGCATGCGGATCGCCGAAGTGCCGATCACGTATTCGGGTGCGAGCTTTACCGTCGGTAAGGATGCGCTCGCCGACGCGTTCAAGAATCTCTTCATGCTGTTCCGGCTTCGCCTGCAGGGGCAGCTTTGATGCTGGTTGATAAGACTGCGCTTGTCGTCACGTCGATCTCGGCTCCCAATCCGGTCTTGACGGCGCTTGCGCGTGGCTGTGTCGAGCACGGCATTCGCTTCATCGTCATCGGCGACACGCGCAGCCCCCAAGATTTTTCATTGGACGGATGTGAATTCCACAGTCTTGACGCACAGCGCGCGCACGGTTTTCGTTTCGCCGAGGCATGTCCGACACGCCATTACGCCCGGAAGAATATCGGCTACTTGTTGGCGTTGCGTGACGGCGCTGACATCATTGTCGAGACCGACGACGACAATTTTCCGCGGCCGGCATTCTGGGAACCTCGCAGGCGGCATCATCAAGGCGATGTCTGCGACCGTCAGGGATGGGTCAATATCTATCGCCACTTCAGCGATGCCAACATCTGGCCGCGCGGGCTGCCGCTCGATGAAATCGGCCGGCTTCCCGCGGCGTCGATGCAGACAGGCTCGATGAACTGTCCGATCCAGCAGGGCCTCGCGGATGAGAACCCCGACGTCGATGCGATCTACCGGCTGACCCTGCCGCTGCCGCAATCGTTCAGGTCGGGCCGTGTCGCGCTTGCACCGGGCGCGTGGTGCCCGTTCAACAGTCAGAACACGGCATGGTTCAGGGATGCGGCGGCGCTTTTGTATTTGCCGAGCTATTGCTCGTTCAGAATGACGGACATTT
>JAKFUP010000177.1 GCA_021732625.1 Hyphomicrobiales bacterium | reverse complement strand
CGGCTGATGGAGCTGATTGATCTGGTTCATCGGTCTACCCTCTCGCCCGTAACAGACGGCCCTTTTCACGACTCCAGTCGCGCTTCTTTTCGGTCTCGCGCTTGTCGTGCAGCTTTTTGCCCTTGGCGAGCGCAAGCTCGAGCTTCGCGCGGCCTCGCTCGTTGAAGTACAGCTTGAGCGGAATCAGCGTCATGCCCTCGCGCTCGATCGCGCCGAGCAGCTTGTTCATTTGGCGCTTGTGCAGCAACAGTTTGCGATCGCGCCTCGGCTCGTGGTTGAAGCGATTGGCTTGCAGGTACTCAGGAATATTGGCGTTGACGAGCCAGATCTCGCCGCCGCGCGAATCCGCATAGGACTCGGCGATCGTTGCCTTCCCGGTGCGGATCGATTTCACTTCGGTTCCGGTCAGCACGAGACCCGCCTCGAGCGTTTCCTCGATGGCATAGTTGAAACGTGCTTTGCGGTTCTCGGCGACAACCTTGATCGCGCGCTGGTTTTTCTCGGCCATGACAGTCTCGGCTCAAGCAGCCAGCACACGAGTGGCGGCGCTCAGCTCTTCTTGAGGAGGTCGCGGATTTCGGAGAGCAGTTCCGCTTCACGAGACGGCTTCGATGGCGCAGCCGGCGCCGCCTCTTCGTCCTTCTTCAGCTTGTTCATACCGCGGATCACCATGAACAGCACGAAAGCGACGATTGCGAAGTTCAAAACCAGCGTCAGGAAGCTGCCCCAGGCCAGCACGGCACCCTGCTTCTTTGCGTCGGCGAGGTTGGTCGCCGTCACGGTCTTCGACAGACCTGTGAAGTAGTTGGAGAAGTCGAGGCCGCCGGTTGCGGCGCCAATCACCGGCATGATGATGTCGGCGACCATTGACGTGACGATCGCACCGAACGCAGCGCCGATGATCACACCGACGGCGAGATCGACCACATTGCCCTTCAATGCAAACTTCTTGAACTCTTCAAGCATCGTCTCCCCCTCTACTTCACTTCAAATTCACCGCCGCGCAGCGGCTTTCGGCGCATCCAATGAATTCAGCAATCCGGCATATACCATCGCCTCGTGGATGACCTTGCCTGTCGGCGCGGTCACCGGCATCAGCGGCAAGCGCACGTCTTCATCGATCCGTCCGAGCAGCTTGAGACCGTGCTTGGCGCCGGCAAGGCCGGGCTCCTTGAAGATTGCGTCGTGCAGAGGCGTCAGCCGGTCCTGAATCTTCAAGCCCGTCGCGTAATCGCCTTTCAGCACGGCCATCATCAGATCGGCGCAGAGTTTTGGCGCGACGTTGGCCACCACCGAAATGCAACCATCGCCGCCGGCCGACATATAGGCCAGCGCCGTCATGTCCTCACCCGAGAGCTGGATGAAATCCGGACCCATGGCGTGACGCTGCTGCGAGACGCGCGCGAGGTTGGCGGTGGCGTCCTTGACGCCGGCGATGTTCCTCAACTCGAACAGCCGCGTCATCGTTTCGACCGACATATCGACCACCGAGCGCGGAGGAATGTTGTAAATAAAGATCGGAATCCCGATCGCATCGTTCACCGCCTTGAAGTGGTGATACATGCCTTCCTGCGTCGGCTTGTTGTAATACGGCGTCACCACCAGCACGGCGTCGGCGCCGGCCTTCTCCGCATGCTGTGCCAGCGACACGGCCTCGCGCGTGGAGTTGGAACCTGCGCCCGCGATCACCGGAACACGGCCCTTTGCCTCCTGCACACACCACTCGACCACCTTATGGTGTTCCTCATGGCTCAGCGTCGGGCTTTCACCGGTGGTGCCGACGGGGACCAGACCGTGGGCGCCCTGCTCCATTTGCCAGCTCACCAGCGCACGGAATCCTGCCTCGTCGAGCGCGCCGCTTTTGAAAGGGGTGACCAAGGCAGTGAGAGATCCCCGAAACTCTATCTTGGTCGCCATGGTCTTCTCCGAAAGCTTCTTATTAACCGGCGCGCAAGGCCGGAACCGGTTGCAAGGGAAAGTGATACTTGGTCCAGCGCTGCGATGAAAGCCTGCCCGCCAACCTGTGGTCCGCAAAAGTAACAATCGCCGATCAGACACGGCTCGTCCCAAGCCCATCGCGCCCATTTTCCGCCGAGGTGTTGAGGCACAATAGCCGGAATTCGACGCATTTTGAGTTTTATCAACAGGATCAATGCAATAGCATTACCTGATGAGGTGGTTTTGATTCGTGTAAAGGGAACTTGATTGCCCGAGCTGAGATCAAAATTTGCTTGGTTCCTGACTGTATCCGCGCTCGCGGGGGCTTTGCTTTGGCCGCACGATGCGGACGCCATACCGTTGCCGAAACCGCGGCCAATCCCACGCAATGTGATCCCAAAGACAACTGTGATCCCCAAGACAACTGCGATCCCCAAGACAACGCCCTCGATAGCCTCCGACAAGTCATTGCCCGCACAGCAAGCCGCCGTTACGCCGAACATCGCGTCTCCAAACCCTTCGCCGAACATTGCCCCACCAGCACCACCGCCCCCATCGCGAAGCGTCGCGCCACGAAAACCCACAGCGCCGGCAGCTGTGGCATCGACACTGACCACGCCACAGCCTGATCTCGACGCACTCGGCAAGGTCATCGAACTCGCCCGCAAAGGCAAAACGACCGACGCGACGCAAACCCTCGCGACGATCGGCGACTCGACCGCACGCAAGCTCGGCGAATGGGTCATTCTACGCAGCGACGGCAATGGCGCGGACTTCGAGCGCTATCGCGTGTTCATCAATGGCAATCCGAGCTGGCCGTCGCAGGTTGTGTTGCGCCGCCGCCTTGAAGGCTCGCTCTGGGATCAAAATCGCGACGACGGCCTGGTGCTTGGCTGGTTCGATAACGAAACGCCAATTTCCGCCAAGGGCAAGCTCGTGCTGGCGCGGGCGTTTCTCAATCGCGGCGACCGCCGCGCCGCCGAGAAGCTGGTGCGCGACGCCTGGCGCAACGACGCCATGGGCAGCGATCTCGAGGAATCGGTTCTCGAAAAATTCGGTTCGCTGATCCAGCCCGGCGATCACAAGGCGCGGATGGACCTGCTGCTTTACGGCGACGAGGAAAGTGCCGCGATGCGCGCCGCAAAACGTCTTGGCGCAGGCCAGGTTGCGCTGGCCAAGGCGCGCCTTGCGGTCAATAACAAAACATCGAACGCCAAGGCCGCTCTCGATGCCGTTCCGAGTGAGCTTCGCAGCGATCCGGGTTACATTTTCAGCAAGGTTCAGCAGCTTCGCCGCGAGGAAAAACACGCCGAGGCTGCACAACTGCTGGGGACTGCGCCAAAAGATCCTTTGAGGCTCTACAACTACGACGAATGGTGGATCGAGCGGCGGCTGCTGGCGCGCAAACTGCTCGACGACGGCGACAACCGCGCAGCCTACGTCGTCGCGCGCGATGCAGCACTCCCCGCCAAGGACATCTACAAGACCGAACAGGAATTTACCGCCGGCTGGATCGCGCTGCGTTATCTCAACGACCCGGCGACAGCCTCACAGCATTTTGCCCGCATCGGCGTCGGCAGCAGCAATCCGACCGCGATCGCACGTGCCGGTTACTGGCAGGGCCGCGCCGCAGAGGCAAGCGGCCGCAGCAGCGAGGCGCGCGCCGCCTATCAATCGGCTGCAACCCAATCGACCAGCTATTACGGGCAACTGGCGCGCGCCAAACTCGGGCTGCCGCAGCTTGCGCTCCATGACGCTCCGTCGAGCCGCCGTGGCGCGGAGAAATTCGAGATCGTCCGCGCGGTCGAGATCCTCTATGCCCTGGAAGAAGGTGGCGTCGCCATTCCGATTTTCAGCGATATGGGCGAGCGCGCCGACGCCGACGTCGTTGCTGCGCTCGGCGATTTGGCAGCGCGTAATCAGGACGCACGCGGCCAGTTGATCGTCGGAAAGGCGGCGCTCAATCGCGGACTGCCGTTCGATTTTCACGCCTATCCGGTCTCGGGAATTCCGCCGTTCAAATCGATCGGCCCCGACGTCGAACGCAGCATCGTCTACGCGATCGCGCGGCAGGAAAGCGCGTTCCATCCGACCGTGGTGTCGCCGGCGAAGGCCTACGGCTTGATGCAGGTCACGGCGGGGGCTGGCAAGACCGTTACCAAGAAGTATGGGGTGAGCTTCGACCTCGGACGGCTGAAGACCGATCCGGTCTATAACGCCACGCTCGGCGCCGCCGAGCTCGGGACCTTGATCGAGGATTATCGCGGCTCTTATATTCTCACTTTCGCAGCTTACAACGCCGGCCGCGGCAGCGTGAAAAAATGGCTCGCACGTTATGGCGATCCGCGCGATCCCGCAGTCGATGCGATCGACTGGGTCGAGCGCATTCCGTTCTCTGAAACCCGCAACTACGTACAGCGGATCATGGAAAACGTGCAGGTCTATCGCGCCCGTTTCGGCGGCGGCAACCGGCTCCAGATCGACGCGGATTTGCGCCGCGGGGTTGCGGCGGAATAGACTTCCGCTCTCGTCCCTTGACCCGCGCATCGTCATCCGATGGTGCACGTCCCTCCGGAGCGCAGATGTCCCAAGCTTTGAGCAGTTACTCTTTGAGCAGTGTTTATTGCCAATCGTCAGACGGACTGAAGCTGCACGTCCGCGTCATTGGTCCCGCCGACGCGGCCACCCTGCCCGTGCTGTGCTTGCCGGGTCTGACGCGCACCACGGACGACTTCGATGTGCTGGCAACGGCGCTGGCGAATGACGCGAGCGCACCGCGCCGCGTGATCTCCGTCGACTACCGCGGCCGTGGCCTGTCCGATTACGATCGCGATCCGGCCAAATACGCCGTTCCAATCGAAGCGGGTGACGTGGTCGCGGTCGCTGAATCGCTCGGAATTTCGAAAGCCATTATGGTCGGCACGTCGCGCGGCGGCATTATCGCGATGCTGTTGGCGATGACCAAACCCGATCTGCTCGCGGGCGTCGTCCTGAACGATGTCGGTCCCGCGCTGGAGATGAGCGGCTTGCTGCGGATCAAAGGCTATATCGGCGATCGGACGTTTCCAGCAAACTGGGACGTGGCCGCACGCCGCTTGAGAGCCTTGTTTGGCCAGAATTTTCCAAACCTCACCGATGAGGACTGGATGGCGTGGGCGCGGCGTGCCTTTCGCGAAGTCGATGGCAAGCTGCAGCGAACCTACGACTCGAAGTTGTCGGGCGCGTTCGACGGCATCGATCGGGCTAAGCCCCCGCCGCCTGCCTGGAAACTGTTCGATGCGATGAAGAACGTGCCGCTGATGGTCATTCATGGCGGGCGTTCGGATTTACTCTCCGATCAAGGCGTCAAGGACATGCAAGCCCGGCGGCCGGATCTCGATGTCGTCGAAGTGGCCGATCAGGGCCACGCACCGTTGCTGGCCGAAGCGCCGACGATCGAACGGATCGCAGCGTTCTGCGTCCGTTGCGACGACCAACCCTGAGCATCCGCCATGGCATCAAACGAAAATCCAATGACGCTGACATTCCGCTGCCCAAAGGAGCTGGAAGGATTGTTGCCGCTTCCGATACCGGCAGCCCTTGGCCTGCCCGCCTGGCTCAAGTCAATGCCATCGCAAGCATTCAACCCGGTGCTTTCGCACGAAGGCGATACCGTCAAACGCTGTCCGCCGTTCGTCGATGCGATGACGTCAGGGTTTCTGATCCCGCTGATCTGCGACGTGACGGTCGAGAATGGCGAATTCACCTGGGACAACGAGCCGCCGCCCGGTGGAGCCGTCAGCTTCGTACGCTCGCCGATCGGATTTCACGATCCAAGCCAGGTCACAGGCACGCCGCTGTTCGACGCCGACCGGTTCATGATCAAGTTTCACAATCCATGGACCATCGAGGCCCCGGAGGGCTACTCGCTGCTGTTCACCCATCCGGTCAATCGATTCGACTTGCCGTTCACCACACTGACCGGATTGGTCGATAGCGACCAGTATCACGATGCGTGGGTTCATTTCCCGGCGCATTGGCACGATATGAATTTCAACGGCGTACTGCCGAAAGGTACGCCGGTCGCGCAATGCTTTCCGGTCAGGCGGGACAACTGGGTGGTGCGGACAGCGATTTTTACCGATGAAGAGACGCAACGCGCGCACGATCTCAACAATGCGATCGGCCACGAAAGCGGCATCTATCGCCGGCAGTACCGGACCTGAGAGCGATTACTTCTTGTCGCCGCGCAGAAATTTTGCGGCGTCGCTTGGCCGCAGAAAGAAGCGGCCGTGCGGAGATGCCGCCAGCGCCGTGATCGCCCTGCCCGTCAGCGGTGCAGCATCGCGCGATACCGCACGCAAGGCCGCTTCGCCCGCGCCGCGCTGGTTCAGCTCAAGCAGGCATTTGGCGAGATTGATCCGCGTCAGCGCATCGCCGGGCTGGATCGCGAGCACCTGCCGATAGAGGCCAGCGGCATTGGCATAATCGCCGTCGAGCGCCATCACCTGGGCCAGCGCGCCGATTGCGTCATAGCGCTGCGGCGCCATTTCCAGGACCTGCATGAACAACGCGCGAGCCGCTACGCGGTCGTTGCGTTTGATGTGAAGATGTCCGAGCGCCATTTGCAGATCGGGGAAGTCGGGCACGAGAACGAGACCGCCTTCGAGCACCGCGATCGCTTCGCCGATTCGTCCCGCATTTCCGAGTTCGCGTCCCAGTTCGGCGAACGCCGGCGGAAACGGCGGTCTGCGCGCCACGGTCCGTTGCAACTGCTCGATCGCGTCCGCGCGTTGCCCGGCAGCAGCAAGCGCCATCGCAAGCAGTGTCTCGATCTGCGGATCGTCGCTGCGCCGCGCCACTTTTTTCAATGGATCGATCGCTTCATCGGGGCGATTCTGCATCAGCAGCGCGCGTCCGAGAATCTGCGCGGCGACAACATTGCCGCGGTTTGATTTCAGCACTCCGGAAGCGAGACGCTCCGCCTCATCGGGGCGCTGCATCTGCAATGCAAGGATAGCGTTTTCAAGCGCCTGGTCGGCCGGGCTCGGCCGTTCGGAAGCCAAAGGCGGACGCTTCGACATCGTTCAACAACACACAAATTGATCGCGCCGCCATGACGCGCTTTCGGGCCGACAGATTTACCCGGCATCATAGAACAGCTGGATGGCCCCCGAGATCAACTCTTCTCGTCGTGCCCGCAAATTCAGTGCGTGTTGACCCGCAGACTCCCTCCACAACGAAAAGCCCCCGGCGATTGCTCGCCGGGGGCTTTGAACTTGGATCGTGACGGTTAAATCAGGATCAGAAGTTACGTTGGGCGCGGAAGTTCACGGAGATCGTGTCCTGGTCCTTGAAGTTGTAGAGGCCAGCCGGCTTCGCCAGGACCGTCGTCGACGGAGTGGCGGTCGCAACACCGGTGAACTTCTGGTCGAGGTTCAAGTAGAGAACTTCAGCCGAGAAGGTCAGGCCGGCAACCGGGGTCCAGCCGGTACGCAAACCAACCTGGGCCACGTCGAAGTCCGGGTTACAGGTGAACGCTGCACCGATACCGCCGATACGAGCGTAGTTGGTGCAGTACAGAGCCGTCGCGGTGGCGTTGTAGTTAACCCGCGAGTAGCTGCCCCACAGGGCCGACTGCCATTCTGGCGACCAGTTGTGGATGAACGCTGCGCGAACACCGTAAGAGTCGGTCAGCTGGATCGCACCGCCGTTGGCAGCGTTGGTGCCCGAGTAGATACCATCCGAAGTGAAGCCGAGGCCCACGCTCTGATAGGTCGCGCCATTGCCTTGACCGAAGATCGCGAAGCTGGGCGAAGAACCCGAGCTCGAAATCACCGCCTTGGTGTTACCCTTGGCGTAGGTTGCATCCACCGTGAAGCGGTCGCCGATACCGGTCGGTACGTTGTTGATCTGCAGGCCGACCGTCGCCGAACCGCCGATCTTGGTGCCAGGGTGACCCGAGAGTTCACCGAGGAAACCGGGCACGTTGCTCACGACCGAGTTGTTGTAGTAAGCGGCTTTGACTTCATGGATGCCACCGGCGACGGTGAAGATACCCCACGCCTGATCGATCTTGAAGTTACCGCCGATATCCGGAAGCGACTGGCCGGCATAACCGGCGATCGATCCGCCGGCGCCGACGGTGCCGAGGAATGCGACGTTCGTTCCACCGGCTGCTGCCGACGATGTCGATCCCGCCAGCACGTTGCCAAGAGCAGTGCGGTTGAACACAACCGGTTCATCGACACCGATCGAGGTGGTGACGCCGTTACCCCACTGATGGGTGTACTGGATATTGTTGACGCCGGTCACGTAGTCCGGACCGCCGAAGAACGTCGAGCTGTTGTTGTTGCCCAAGCTGCCGTGCCAAGGCACCGAGCGTGCCGAGAACGATTTACCGAGCGTGAAGCCAGCGAACTGAATGAACACCTGCTCGACGGCCACATAGCCGTTGCCAGGCGTGTAGTTGTTGATGCCGCCAGTTGCAGCCGTGGCGGCGACTGCCGCTGTGTTGAGGCCGGCGGGGGCGAAGGTGTCGAACTGCCAGTCGGTCTGACCGAAGATGCGGACCACGCCGTACTGGGACGCGGTGCGCGTATCGACCGTGAACTGCAAACGCGAGCGGCTCTGGAAATCGTGTGCGAAACGATCCTGCGCACCGGTGGAGCCGTTGACCGCCGGATTATTCTGGGTGCTGCCGCCACCAGCCGTCACGTCGACGCGCAGATAGCCGCCGAACTTGATGCAGGTGTCAGTGCCAGGAATGTAATAAAAACCCGCACCGTAAAGCGAACAGATCTTCACGTACTCGACCGCTTTGGCCTTGACGGGAAGATCGGCCGCCTGAGCTCCGGACATCGCGACGATACCTGCCGCAGTGCCGAGCAAAAGGCTCTTAACCGTCTTCATGTAAACCTCCAAGTTTGCTCTAAAGGGAGGGTTCCAGTCCGCCAGGCGCCAAATCAGCCTGACGTCGCAGTCCCCTTTTTCCCATGACCGCCTAGTCGCCTCGCGCCTTCGGACCACTCCCGCATGAACGCGAGCGACTTAGACGAAACACCTAGACGGCACGACATCGGGATGCCCCCCTCCGTCGCGAACTCAAGATCGCTCAGGGCCCGTGCACAAGCAACATCCGAACGACACAGAACAGCACCATTGCGGACGTTTTCAAAAGCGTGTTGCACAAATAACACGCGGATACCGCTGGCTAAAATAGAGCAACGCGTTGTTATATATAGACTTTTAGAGCTTTTATAACCGATTGAGTTGTATCGATCGTTTACACCGCAATTCGGCTCATCCACCGCTCCGACTCGACGACGGGTAAATCCGGCGAATCGAAAGCGATCCAGTCGCTCAAATCGAAAACGATCCAGTCGCTCAAAGTCTGAAGCGCTCAAAGTCTGAAGCGCTCAAATCATGACAAAAGAAAACCCCCGGCGATTGCTCGCCGGGGGTCGATTGTCAGATCCAAATCGTCAGATCAGAAGTTGCGAACTGCTCGGAAGTTAAAGCCGAACGTATCCTGGTCCGCGAAGTTGTAGACCCCCGCTGGCTTCGCAAGTGCACCTGTCGCCGCCGGTATAACTGTACCGGTCTGACCCGTGAACCGCTGATCCAGCCTTG